>NZ_JANSHQ010000354.1:0-1688 GCF_047461715.1 Synechococcus sp. R8-2
CTGCGCATTTCCGAGTGCAAATCCGCCAGGTCGATAATTTCCTTGGGAGCGCCGCGCCCGGTGATGATCACCTCCATGGCCTCCGGCTTTTGCTTGAGGGTACTGACCACCTCCTCCACAGGCAACAGGCCCAGATCCAGCACCGGGTTGAGCTCATCCAGCACCACCACCGAGTAAAACCCCGACGCCAAAGCCCCTTTGGCCACATCCCAACCGCGGCGGGCCTCCTGACGGTCAAACTTGGTGATCTCATCTGGGCCGAAAAACTCTCCCCGCCCGGTGCGCAATTGATCGATGAGATGGGGGAAGCCTCGCTGCAGAGCCGCAATGGCCGCATCCTCAGCATAGGTTCGGCCTGGCCCCTTGAGAAACCGCACCAGCAACACCCGGCTGGGGGCCGCCTTTTCGATCCCCAAGCCAATGGAACGCAGCACAACCCCTAGGGCCGCCTGGGACTTGCCTTTGCCCTCGCCGTCGTAGACATGGATCTGGCCCCGTCGCCGATCAAACTGCTGGGCAGTCACAATCCCAATTTCTGCCATGCCCCTCCGCGTCATCCTGCTGTGGGAAAATCCCACTTTTCTACCCCCATCTTAGAGCCTACTTGGAGCCTAGCCAGAACTTGGGCAGGAGGGGGAAACTAAAAAGCTCCCAAGAGGCCGGAAAGACCGGGGTAAGATGAGCAATGGTTGTCCAGCCGATGCCTGTCTAGCGAGGGATCCCCCTTGTATCCGACTGCATTTTCTTCTCGCCCGTTACTCCCTGCTGTGGATAGCCCTATTGAGCTGGTGGGGGGGACGCCGCTGATCCGTCTGCGGCGGGTTGCTGCCGATTTGCCGGAATCGGTACGGGTATATGGCAAGGCAGAGTGGTACAACCCTGGGGGTTCAGTCAAGGATCGCCCGGCCCTCAACATGATTCGCGCTGGCGAACGCCAGGGCAAGCTTACCCCCGGCAAGATCATCCTCGATGCCACCAGCGGTAACACCGGCATCGCCTATGCCTGGATCGGGGCCGCCTTGGGCTACAAGGTCAAGCTGGCTCTTCCCGCCAACGCCAGCCCAGAGCGCAAGAAGATCCTGGCTGCCTATGGCGTGGACTTGGTTCTGACGGATCCCGCTCTGGGATCCGATGGGGCCATCGAGAAAGCCCGCGCCCTCTATGCGGAAAACCCCGAGCTTTATTTCTACCCTGACCAGTACAGCAACCCCGCCAACTGGCAAGCCCACTACGAAACCACTGGGGTGGAGATTTGGGAGCAAACCCAGGGGCAGGTCACCCATTTTGTTACCGGGCTAGGCACCAGCGGCACCTGTATGGGGGTGGGGCGGCGCCTGCGAGAGTATCGCCCGGATATCCAAATCATTGCCATGCAGCCCGACTCTCCCTTCCATGGCCTAGAAGGGCTCAAGCACATGGCCACAGCTCTAAAACCCGAGATTTACGATCCCACTCTGCCTGACCAGCACATTGAGATCTCCACAGAAGCAGCCCAGAAAATGGTCAAGCGCTTGGCGTTGGAAGAAGGCCTGCTGGTGGGCATCTCTGCCGGCGCCAATGTGGTGGCAGCCCTAGAGGTGGCCCGTCAGCTCTCCTCTGGAGTGGTGGTGACCATCTTTTGCGACGGGGCTGACAAATATCTTTCCGAGCGTTTCTGGACAGAGGAGTGACATCCTCCCGGCGCTCGT
>NZ_JANSHQ010000355.1:0-2396 GCF_047461715.1 Synechococcus sp. R8-2
GAATTCCGCGCGTTTTGTTAAAGTCTTCTACAGACCAGATCCGCGATTGGCGAGGGGGCGACAGGGATCCATGTCCGAGATCGAGGTCTTCGATGCGGAGCAGTTGGCCGGGCTGATCGAGGGTCTGGCAGAGGCGATCGGCAGGGATCATCCCCACCTCCAAAAGTTGACGTTGATCGGCATTCGCACCCGGGGAGTTCCCCTGGCCTACCGCCTGCGGGATCGGATTGCCACTCTGCTGGGGATCCCGCCCCAAGTAGGGGAGCTGGACATCACTTTTTTCCGCGACGATTTGAGCGCCGGCGGGTTGCGCACCCCCGATCGCAGCGAAATGCCGCGTGACCTGACCGGCCAAGAAGTGGTGCTGGTGGATGATGTTATCTTTCGCGGTCGCACCGTGCGAGCAGCTTTGGAGGCCCTAAACCACTTTGGGCGACCGGAACGGGTGCGATTGGCGGTGTTGATTGACCGGGGTCACCGACAGTTTCCCATCCAGCCCGATTACTGCGGTTGTCAGCTTTCCACAGAACCGGAGCAAACGGTGAGAGTCCATCTGCGGGAAACCGATGCAGAAGAGCGGGTGCTGTTGATAGACAAAACGGCAAAGATTAAACCCTGAGCCGGCGCTGGGGTGCGGTATTTTAGGGATGACCTGCCGAAACTCACTGCCATGTCTTGGTTGCCGGAAACCCGCCGCTACGCTGTTTTGGGCACGGGCGCTTTGGGAGGATTTTATGGGGCGAAATTGCAACAGGCGGGCTTTGCGGTGCATTTTCTGCTGCACAGCGACTATGACCATGTTCGCCAAAGCGGCCTCTGGGTGCAGTCCTGCTGGGGGGATTTTCATTTGCCCCAGGTGAATGCCTACGCAGCCGTGGAGGACATGCCCGCTTGCGAAGGGGTGATCGTGGCTTTGAAAGCCACCCAAAATGCGCTTCTGCCGCACTTGATCCCGCCTGTGTTGGCCGAGAATGGCGTGGTGATCTTGTTGCAAAATGGGCTGGGGGTGGAGCCCGAGATTGCCGATTGCGTTGGCCCAGAGCGGGTCATGGGGGGCCTCTGCTTCATCAGCTCCAATAAGGTTGGCCCCGGCCACATTCACCATCTGGATTACGGTTCGGTGCTGCTGGCAGAATACGGCCCTGGCTATGCCCCCCAAGGGATCACGCCCCGCCTTCAACAAGTTCAAGCCGATTTTCAACGGGCAGGGATCCCGACTTCGCTCTCACCAGATTTGATGTTGGCCCGCTGGCAGAAGTTGGTCTGGAATATTCCCTTCAACGGCCTCTCGGTGGTGTTCAATGCCGATACTCAGCAAATGATTCGAGACCCTGAGGCCCGTGCTTTGGCGGAAACGCTGATACAGGAGGTGATACAGGGAGCTGCAGCTTGTGATCGCCTGCTTCCCGACTCCCTGATCCAAGAAATGCTCACCAATACCGAGAAAATGACCCCCTACCGCACCAGCATGAAAATCGACTATGAGCGCAAACGTCCTCTGGAACTGCAGGTGATCTTCGGCAACCCACTGCAGTACGCTCGACAAGCTGGGATCCATCTGCCACGAGTTGAAATGCTCTACCGACAGTTGCAGGTGTTGGATCGCCTGAATCGAGGGATCCCTGGGGAGCAGCAGGCTTAAGTTTTTCAAGATCCGGCGGAGCGATCCCAGGGCTGGAGCAGGCTTTCTCCTTTGCTTGCGGGTAGACTGAGCCGCAGTCGTGTACTGTTGCTCTGGCTTTATGCCGCTGGGATCCACCCACGATCGCATTACCCTCTGGACGGCCCCCGGCATCACCCTAGCCGCCGGTGTGTTGGGGAACAGCACCACAGTTGCCCTGGCTGTGGGATCCGCCTATCTGTTCAGCGGCCTGATGTTTTCTGGAGATCTGGACACCTGTTCCCGACAGTATCAACGCTGGCTGTTCTTGCGCTGGATTTGGCTGCCCTACCGCAAGTGGATGCGGCATCGCTCCTTTTGGTCTCATGGGCCGATTGTGGGCACCGCCGTGCGGGTACTGTACTTGAGCCTATGGGCAGGAGGAGCTGGCCTGCTGGGGGCTTGGCTGGGATCCCGGTTGGGCTGGTGGATGTGGCAACCCTGGGTGTGGGGCAGCGATCTCTGGCAATTGCTGCAAGTTCACGCCGAGATGCTCTTTTGGATTGGGATGGGGTTGGAACTGGGATCGGTGAACCACAGCCTAAGCGACTGGATGGTCTCCCGCTGGAAACGCTGGCGCAGAAAACGCCGTCAGGTTCGATCTCCTGCCAGGCGACTCAGCTATCGTGGCTAGGGATCCATTGGGCCAAAAGCTGATTCTTGCCTGCCCCGGCATTTGAATGGCGGTGAGATTGCCTACTGTTCCGCAACGCGTAGTCATTTATCTCACCGTCAA
>NZ_JANSHQ010000356.1:0-7041 GCF_047461715.1 Synechococcus sp. R8-2
TTCAGCGTGAATGTATCAGTCAATTAGGTCTCTGAAGCTATGGACGCCGCCGAAATTGCCGCCTTGAAAGAGCGCATCAAGCTAATCCGCGAACGCCGGCCAGCGGTAGCCAAGCTGTTGGAAAAGCCAGACTTGGGCAGCTTGCGCGTGGATGTCAACCAAGCGCTGGAGGAGATCGACGAGTTGCTCCACGAGTTCGAGCAGACTTTTGGCCCGGAAAGCTAGAGGGCTAGTTCCTGATAAGCTGCTGCAACTGGGCCAGAACCTCAGCGCTGTGGCGGCTGGGGTTTACAATTGGGTCGATTTCTCGCAAAATTCCCTCGGGGTCGATCAAGAACGTATTGCGCAGGGCAACATCGCCCATCCAGGATCCGTAGGCTCGACTGACCGTGCCGTCGGGATCCGACAGCAAAGGAAACTGTAGCCCCTCTGCCGAGCAAAAGCGCCTGTGAGAGTCCACCGAGTCAGCGCTCACGCCCACAACCTGTGCCCCCATGGCCCGGAACTTGGGCAAATCTTGCTGAAAGCGGCGGGCCTCAATCGTACAGCCGGAAGTGAAGTCGCGGGGGTAAAAATACAACACCACCCACTCCCCCCGAAAATCCGCCAGCCGCCGTATTTGCCCGGATTGATCCGGCAATGCGAACTCCGGTGCCGGAGAACCTATTGGCGGGAGAGGAGTAGTTCCCCACTGGGCCCAGGCAGGCTGAGTCATCCCAAAGCCCACAAGCAGGCCCACAACCAATCCCATGAAAACCCTGCCCAATTCCCTCACTGCCCCTCCGAGACCTCTCTAGAACCCATCTCTAGTTTACATAACTTTATATGAGTCCAGGAACTCGCCTCACTGCGCAGAAGCAAGCCAGCGGGGTGGGAAGCATCTCCACTCTGCCAGCTCAATGTTGCCGCTTTGCCAATTCCTTTGCCAATTCAAGGTAACCACTTGCAGAGCAAAAGCTGCGGAGGGATCCCCAACCATCGCCAGAGTTGAGCGGTGCGTTCGATGGGGGTATAGCGCAGTTGAGCGTACAGTTGCCGCGCGGGGAGATTGTCTTCCAATACGTGCAGATGCAAACAGCGGTAGCCCCACCCTTTCGCCACCCCTTCAGCACTGAGCAAAAGCAGACGAGCAATTCCTCGCCGCCGCCAGCCGGGTAGCACCGCCAAGTTGGAGAGGTAGGGATACTTCCCGTGGGCTGTGACCCGCAAAGAGATCTCGGCAGTGCCCACCACTTCGGATCCCACCGCAGCTGCCAGACAGCAGTAGTGGGGATCCCTTGCGGCCAGCCTGAGGCGCAACTCTTCGCGAATGCCCAGCTTGCAAATCGGGTGGATCCAGCGTTGCAGGCCTGAGGGCGGATAAAAAACCTGCGCCAGAACTTCGGCCAAGGGATCCAGATCATTCGATGTAGCTGGGTAAACTACGGGGGAAGGCAACACAGGTTGAGATAGGGCAACCGCAAGCATTCTCCTTATTTTCCCAAACAACTTGCAAACAACAAAACAATAAGTGGTGACCCCCACGGGGAGCCACCACTGAACCGGTAGAACTTGGCCACAGGGAGGAAAACCACCCCTGCCGACGCGGACTAACCGCATCCAAGACTTAACTAAGACTTATTCAGTTGTCTTAACTTGTAGCTTTTTTTTCCAATTTCTAGGCCAGCGCCAGTGGCCGCTCCGACACCAGAATCCGACTCTGAGGTTTACGATGAGATCTCCAGATCGCTAAAATGGCAGGCTGAGCCGTTGATGCGATAGATATCATCCGTGATGGGCTGGTAACCCACTTCCACCAGATCGGACTTGGCAGGAGCAAATATGCGGATAATTGCTCTAGCAATCTTTGAGAGAAAGGTAAACATAGCAACCTCCTGAAAGTGAGAGTGAAACTATGAACTGAGAGAACCTCGAATTGCTAAAGCCCGCAGTCCTTGTCCCACTGAGCGCTGGTTCCGACTCGCAGAGCTTGCAGGTTGAGAGCACCTGAACCTGATCACCGATTTTCCCACCCTGACTCGCTCATGAATGGAGACTCAAAATAGCCGGCTGAGCTTGTTGATCTGGCAAAACCACTTTTATTTGAGGATTATTTGAGGAACACCTAGAGCGCTCTCTCACTTTCCCAGTGGCTTGTGCAGCAAGCCCAACCGCTATCTGCCTAACTCCCTTGTTCTGCTTCGAGGAAAACCTGTCGTAGGTACCAGGTGCCCTGCTGGGCGAGACAACCACTTCTCAGGAGAATCTGCCGAAGCAACGGATCGGAAGCTTGGATCAGAGCGTTGACCGACAGAGAACTTTGGAGAGAATTTTGGATTTGAGTCAGTCGAGAAGCGGTGCCTCGCGTTTGGGATGGGGATGAGATATTATCCTCCTCGCCTGAATCACTACATTCATAATCTAACCTATAGCCGATCTCTCCACCAAGGGCGGCAACCATTCTTAACAGGCTGGATCATTCCTTTAACTTGGTCTTTTCATCTCTTTTTGGTTCAGGTCAATGAGGGATCCCAGCATTCTGGATTCGGATTCCTCAGCCTCTTTCCGTCACAGGACACCTGATTTTTTGGGGAAACAAGCTGGCTCGGCGCGAGCCTTGAGCTAAACAGAAATAAACGCAAAAAAACAACGACCAACCCCTGCTTCGGGCTTAATCGCCGGAAGGAACTCATTCCCTATCCTAGAAAACTCAATCCAGCCGCAGCCCGTTTTCTGGGTTAAGAGAATCTTTATTCCGGGGCCGAGAGCGCAGGATCAAGAGGGAAAAGTAGGGGGGCTGGTAGTCGGCCAGTCCTTCCAGGGTGGGGAAGAGGGTTTGCTGAGGCCAGCCGGCCCAGACCACTAAGCTGGCCTGTTGCAGCCAACCTCTTTCGGCCAGCCACTGCCAAACCTGAGGATAGACAGAGGCCACTTTCATCAAGACGACCACCTCAGCCCAGGCACAAGCCTGCTCCAGTTCCGAGAGGGCAAACAGAGCCGGTAAAATCGCCAATTTCTCGGAGCCGAGCACCAAGGGGGATCCCAGGGCAGCAGCGGCAGCTAAGGGAGAGCACACCCCCGGTATGGCCTGGATGGGCAAGGCGGGGATCCGCTGCCGCAGGGCTTGGGCCACGTAGGCGAAGGTGCTGTAGAGGCCCACGTCTCCCTCACAGATGAAGGCGACATCTTCTCCCCTTTCTAGGAGTGGGGCCAGTTGCTGGGCAGCCACTCGCCAGGCAGCTTGCAGGACTTCCGGCTGGGTGACAAAGGGCAGGCGAAGCGGCAAGAGGGTTTGTTCCGGTCGCAGCCAAGGGCGCACAATCTGATAGGCCAGGCCCGGCTGGCCGGCGGCATTTTGGGGACAGGCCACCCAGTTGACCGTGCTGAGGATGCGGGCTGCTTTGACCGTTATCCAGTCGGGATCCCCTGCTCCAGCACTGATCCCCCAAAAGGTTCCCAGACCCATACTTATTACGTATCAGGCGGTCTCTGTACTGCCCGTACTTCCTTCCTTCAGGCGATCCAAGGCTTCCTGCAAGGAGTTGCGCAAAGATAGGAACTTCTCCAGGCGCACCAGCTTCACCGTTTGGGTAATGCGGGGATTGCTCACCACCTGAAAGACACCCGCACGGCTCTGCACCAGCTTGGCCAGTTGCACCAGGGCGCCGACGCCAGAGCTGTCGATGAAGTCGATCCCTGTCAAATCCAAGATGAGGTTAGGGGATCCCTCTTCTAAATACTTGGTGACCACCTTAACAAAGACCGGCTCGGAAAAGGCATCCAGAAGGCCAGTCAGGTGAAAGACCTGGCAGTTTTCCAGCGCCTCGCGGCTGCCGCGCAAGCTGACCGTCAGAGATAGGGGTTCCGGAATGGCTCTTCTCCTTTCAACCATCTCGACAGAAGGGAACACCTGAGAGAGGCCCCAGGGTGGGTTCAATCTCGGGTGTGGAGATAGCTTAGCATCCCCGTTCTCCGCGGGAGACGGTATTTTTCCGCGGGGTCTTCGGGGGAATTACGCCTGGGAGCAGGGATCTCTTCTTTCTGTTCCCTCGTGGCAAGCCAGGAGTCCTTGGGTAGGATGGGGGCAACTGTGCCGGCAAGGTCGGCCCGCAGTGCACGAATGGCTTTTGGGAGCCTGTCAGGTTTTTAAGGGGTAGGCGGTTGGGAGAGGATCACCAAGATCCAAAGATGCAGCAGCAACGATTCAACCTTTCCCCCATCACTCTAGCTGGGGTGGGTTTGGGCTTGACGGCTGCCGCCTTTGGTGCCGCCTGGGGAACAGGGATCTACCTTCAAGATCACGTGCTGCCGCAGGTGGAAGCAACCCTCTCGCAAGCGATGCGCCGGCGCGTGGAATTGGGGGAGGTGAGGTTTCTGGCCCCCTGGCAGGTGAGCTTGGGAGAAAGCCGCGTTGAACATCTGGCCAGTATCGGCTCCATCGACCTCAGCCCTGATTTCTGGACTTGGCTGCAGACGGGTCAGTGGGTGCTGAATGTTACCCTAAACCAGCCGCAACTGCTGCTGATGGAAACGCTGGATCGCGGCTGGGCGGATGTGCAGTTTCAACTGCCCGAAGGGGAGGGATCCCTGCCTTTCCAGGGGCTGAATATTCGCTTGCGCCAGGGATCCCTGACGGCCATCCCTTTGGTGGGGGAGCGGCGGCAGTTTGACCAGTTGCAGGCCCAGGTGCAGGTGTGGCTGCCCCACAATGCCCCGCCAGGAGAGGAGGATCTTTTCGGGGGGCGGGCCAGTTTCCAGGCGACGGCACGGTTGCTCCCTCGGGAGGGGGAGGGGGGGTACCCCCTGCAGCTCAGGGGGGTGGCGGATTTTGCCCAGGCTTCCGGTTCGGTGACGCTTTCTGCGGCTCGTCTGCCTTTGGATCTCTTGCCCAGTGTGGTGCCGGCGGCCCCTTTTGCGGAGGTGCAGGGGGAAACTGGCTTGGATCTCCAGGTGCTCTGGCGGCGGGATCAACCGCTGGAGTTGACGGGGCAGGCCCAGGTTCAACAGGCTCGGCTGGATCTGGAGAGGTTGCCCCATCCTTTTGAAGAGGTGAAGGGCTCCGTTCGCTTTACCTTGCAGGGGTTGGAGCTGGAGGGGGTGAGCGGTCGCTTTGGTCAGCTTTCCTTTGCCGAGCTAAAAGGCCCGGTGGTCTGGGAGCAAGGACAGGGGTTTGGTTTGCAGGCGGAAGTAGCGCCGGCCCGCCTGCAGCAGATCCAAGAGACGTTTGCCTTTGGCCTGCCGGTGGCGGTGGAGGGGGTGGTAGGGGGATCCGTAACGGTCACCGGCCCCTTGGATCGGCCACAGATTCGGGGACAGTTGCGGGGGCTTTCGCCGGGGCGGGTGGATCGCCTGCCGGTGTCGGAGTATGCCTTTGGCTTCCGCTTTGCGGATCAAACCTTGGCCTTGGAAGCAATTGACCTCAAGACTGCAGGGGGTCGCATCCAAGGCTCCGGCCAGCTGCAATGGGCTGCCGGCTTGGCAGGCCAGTTCGATCTTCAAGTCAGCGGAGCCGACGTGGAGCAGGTGCCGGCCCTTTACGGCCTCAACCTGCCCCGCCGGGGCGCTCTTCCTTGGGTGGGGCCGGTTTCCGCTCAAGTGCAGGTGGCGCTGACGGGATCCCAACCGCGGGCGGAGGCCAGCTGGGAAAGTCTTGGGGGAGAGATTGCCGGAAGAGGGCAGCTGCAGGTTTTGCCGGAGGGTCGGGACTGGGTGGTGCAGGTGCCGCAGGCGGTGCTGGACGTGGGCGGAGGCCGGGTGGCGGTGGCGGGGCGGTGGGCGGGGGGACAGCTCCAGACGCAGTTGGCTCCTCAGGAGGTGCCGCTGGCCTTTTTCAACCCCCAATGGCCGGGATCCCTCTCTGGCGAGCTGACGGCGCAGCTGGACAGGGCGGCGGCAGCAGAAGTGGGCTTCCTGGGGGCGTTGCGGGCGCAAGGGTCGCTGGCTTTGTTGCAGCCTTTGGGAGCGAGGGGACGGCAGTGGGTTGAGGGCATCCGCGGCCAGGTGACTTGGGAGGGATCTGGACTGCATATCCAGGAGGCGGAGGTGTTGGCAGGTGGCACTCGCCTGGCCAGGGTCGAAGGGCAGATCCCCTTGGATCCCCAGACGCTGCAGGTGGGATCCCTGGATCTGAGCTTTACCACCGACGGGATTGCGCTGGCAGAAGTACCCGGCCTGCCGCCGCTGGTGAAAGGAGTGCTGCAGGGATCCGGCCAGATCCGCGGACCTCTGGACACCTTGCAGGTGACTGGCAAGGCGCAGTTGCGGGGCTTGCAGGTGGGAGATGTGGCCTTTGAAGACTTGGCCGGGCCCTTTCAGGGGTCTGTTCAGGGGACGGAAGTGGATCTGCGGGGGAAGCGGGATCGACTGGCGCTGCAGTTGGATCCCCAGTTTCAGCCTTTGCAGTTTCAGGTGCAGCGGGGCGAGGCGGAAATTCGCGGCCAACGCCGGCAAGAGGAGCTCCAGGTGGCAGTGAACCAGTTGCCTCTGGCTTTGCTGGGGGGGGTGGTTGCCGGGCCGTGGGCCAGTCTGCAGGGAACCCTCGAGGGGGAGGTGGCAGTTGACCTGGCAAGCGGCGCCGCCCAAGGACGGGCTGCGGTGGCGGATCTGCAGTTGGGAGGGATCGAAGTACGGGGCTTTTCGGTGGATTTCGACTACCACGCTGGTAATGGTTCTCCTCGCCTAGAGATCGCCCAAGCTCAACTGGATTTGTTTGAGAGCACCTACACCGCTAGCGGCACCCTGGAGCTGCCGGCGGATCCCCTCCAGGGCGGTTTGGAGTCTACTCCAGAGGTTTCCGTTCCTCAAATTAACCTAGAGATCAGCACCCGCCAGGGCCGCCTGGAAGACATCGTCTCTGCCTTTAAGTGGCGGCAGTGGCAAGACATCACCACTCGCGGCTTCCGGCGGCCCCCCTTGGGCCCTGCCTCGGCGTTAAAGACCGACCCGGTCGGTTTGCCCAACCATCCTCTCCTGGAGCAGCTGGAGTACTATGCCCAGATCTTGGCCGTCCACCTGGAGACCTTGGCCAGCCGCATGGATCCGCTGTTCGCGTCAGCGGTGCGG
>NZ_JANSHQ010000357.1:0-2827 GCF_047461715.1 Synechococcus sp. R8-2
CTTGGCCATGGAAGACAAGATCAGAGCGGGAAGTGTGCTCAGGGGACGCTATCGCATTCTCCATCCCCTCGGGGAAGGAGGGTTTGGCGTAACCTACAAGGCGGTGGATCAAGACACCTTCGATAGCCCCTGCGTCGTCAAGCGCCTTCGCCCCCTCTCCACGGATCCCTATACGTTGGCCACGGCCCGCAAGCTCTTTGAACGGGAAGCCAAGGTTCTCAACCGGCTCAACCACTTCGACCAGGTGCCCCGCCTTTTGGCCCACTTCGAGCAGGATCAGGATTTTTACTTGGTGCAAGAGTTTGTTGCCGGGCATGATCTCAGCCAGGAGCTGATCCCGGGCAAGCCGCTGAGCGAGGCCGAGGTTTTGAAACTGTTGTGGGATATTTTGGAGATCCTGCGCCATGTACACGCCCACCAGATCGTCCATCGGGATATCAAGCCGGCCAACCTGATGCGCCGCGATGCCGATGGCAAGTTGGTGTTGATCGACTTTGGGGCAGTCAAGGAAGTGGGGCGGTTGGTCAGCCATGCCCCCGGCCAAACTCAGTTGGCGACGGTGATTGGCTCGGTTGGCTACATGGCGCCCGAACAGCTCAACGGCAAGCCCCAGCCCTGCAGCGACCTGTACTCCGTAGGGGTGCTGGCCATCCAAGCCCTCACCGGTCGTCCTCCCCATAAGATCCGGGACGATCCCCGCACCGGCCAACTGCTCTGGCGGGATTTGGTTCAGGTCAGCGAGGAGCTGGCCGAGATTTTGGATCGCCTGATCTGCCCCCACTGGCAAGAGCGCTTCCAGTCCGCTGCTGAAGTGTTGGAGGCGCTGCGGCCCCTGTTGCCTTTTCCCCAAGAGGCGACGCTCGGCGATGTTTCGGTGGATCAGGTTTTGGTGACGCGCCTGTTGGCCCGCGGACAGGAGAAAGCCCGCCAAGGGGATTTCCAGGGGGCGATTGCCGACTGTACGTTGGCCATTCAATTGGATCCCCAAAATAGCCGCGCCTACAGCCAGCGGGGCAGCGCCCGCTACAAAAGTGGGGACTTGGCAGGGGCCATCGCAGATTACACCCAAGTCATTCAACTGGCAGGGGACGCCCGCGCCTATTTCAACCGCGGCATTGCCCGCTACCGGCTGGAGGACTACGAGGGAGCTGTTGCCGACTACACCCAGGCTCTCGGCCTCAACCCACAATGGGCGGTGGCCTACTACAACCGTGGCAATGCTTACCGGCAACTCAATCAGCAGCAGCAGGCCATCGAAGACTATTCGCGGGCCATTGAGCTCAACCCGGAAGATGTGCGGGCCTATTTCAACCGCGGCGTGGTGCGCGGCCATCTGGGAGATGCGCAGGGGGCAGCAGCCGATTTTTCCGAGGTGATCAAGCGGGACCCTCAGGACGGGGAAGCCTACTTCAACCGGGGAGTGGCGCGGGTCCAGTTGTCAGATTTGCAAGGGGCCGTCGAGGACTACACCCAAGCGCTGCAGTTGGATCCTCGCCACGGCAAAGCCTATTACCACCGGGGCCTGGCCCGGCAAGCGTTGGGGGATCCCCAGGGGGCTGTTGAAGACTTTTCTCAGGCCCTATCCCTACGGTCTGCTGAGGCCACTGAGCTACCTGAGGCAGAGGCGGCAGCCCAGGCGGATCTCTACTTGCAGCGGGCCATGGCCTACCTGAGCAGCAACGCCCTGGAGTCGGCGCTGGCGGATTGTGAACAGGCTCTCCGCCTGGATCCTAAGCTGTCGCGGGCCTATCTCTGCCGGGGCTTGGCTCGCCAGGGGCTGGGGGATCCCGGCGGCGCTCTGGCAGACTTCAACCGCGCCCTGGAGCTGGATCCCCAAATGGCCAAAGCCTACCTCAACCGGGGCATTGCCCACCTGGACTTGGGCAACATCGAAGCGGCTTTGTCCGACTTGAACCAGGCCATTGCTTTGGATCCCCAAGATGCCAGTGCCTACAGCAGCCGCGGGCGAATTCATTGGCTGCTGGGGGATCCCCTGGCGGCTCTGCAGGATTACACGGCTGCCCTGGAGCGGGATCCGCAGAACCCTCAGCTCTACCTCAACCGCGGCCAACTCCATGTTGAGCGGGAAGATTGGCCGGCAGCCTGTGAGGACTTCTCGCAGGTGTTGCAGTGGGCGGCGAGGCCTGGGATCCCACGCGGGCCGGAGCTGCTGGTTAATGCCCATCTGCGCCGCGGTATGGCACGGCAACGGCTGGGGGATTGGCAGGGGGCGTTGGCCGATTTCGACCAAGCTCTGCAAGGGGATCCTCAGTCGGGCTTGGCTTATTTCCATCGCGGCCAAGTGCGGGCTGCTCTGGGAGATGGGCTGGGGGCCATCCAGGATTACCACCAGGCTTTGGCCCTGGGGGCGGCAGTGGCCCAGGCGGATATCCGCCGAGATCTGGCGCGGGCCCAAATCCAGACGGGAGATCTGCAGGCGGCCTTAGAGCAGTTGAACGAGGCGGTGCGCTTGCAGCCGGAACGGCGGGATCTGCGCCAAGAGCGAGCTGAGTTGTGCCGACGGCTAGGCCGGTGGCAAGAAGCAATTGCCGACTACGACGAGGTGTTGCGGCAGGATCCCCAGGACTGGACGGCTTGGCTGCGACGGGGCATGGCCCATGGGCAGGTGGGCAACTGGGCTGCCGCCCTTCAGGATCTCAGCCGGGTTTTGCAGCAGGATCCTGACCACAGGGAAGCGCTGTGGCACCGAGGACAAGCCCTGCAGCAGTTGGGTCAGACCGAAGCGGCCTTGCAAGATCTAAACCGTCTGCTGCAGCGGGATCCCCAACACAGGATGGCCCGCTTGGCCCGCGGCTCTCTGTTGTTG
>NZ_JANSHQ010000358.1:0-4311 GCF_047461715.1 Synechococcus sp. R8-2
AACTCCACATCGTCCACGAAGGACTTGGCGTAGGCCACCATCTCCTCGGCAATTTGCAGCACTTCGGCGCGGGTTTTGCGCAACTGATACTTCAGGTGAATGTCGGAGGTGGAGATGAAGGTGTGGATGCGGGGCTTGGCAGCGGGCTTTAGGGCTGCAGCGGCGGCCTCAATGTCCGGCTTGAGGGCGCGGGCCAGGCTGCAAATCACGGGGCCATCGGGGGTTCCCACCTGCTCGGCCACTTTCTGCACAGCCTCGAAGTCACCGGGGCTGGCATAGGCAAACCCCGCTTCGATGATATCGACGCCCAGCCGGGCCAACTGCCGGGCAATGGCCAGCTTTTCTTCGGTGTTGAGGGTGGCGCCGGGGCACTGCTCCCCGTCTCGCAGGGTGGTGTCGAAAATGAGTACGTGATCCAAAGCTTGGCCATCAAACGCAGCGACCGCGGCAGCATCCATAACGGTTACTGAGATAACGAAACATTGCCTTACTATTTTGACATTAACTGGCAGGGGTTCTAACCTGGCTCGGGGGAGATTGGGGTGGGCTCTGTTAAATTGCCATTTGGCTTGTTTTCCCTGCGTTCCTCGGCGGCAGAAGGAGATGGAGAAAGGCAGATCCCGAAGGCGCAGGCGAGCAGTTGTTCATACTCTTTCTCATCCCTGAGAGGGCGTTCCCGGCGGCCTTCTGGAGTGGTCTCGATCCACTTAAAAGAGCCATTGGCGCGGGCGGTGAGGGTGACCCGTCCGGTTGGAGTGGCTAGGGTGCAAAGGCGGAGCCGAGTAAACATCGATTCTGGCGAAGTTTGGTGGAAGCGGCACATGGGCTCGAACTCCTGCAGGGAGCGTGGGATCCGATCCAGAAGAAATAGAGTTTTCCAGGTGCGATCCGGCTGTTCCTGCTGAACGAGCCAATACCGACGAGCGGTGGGATCCCCTGGCCAAGGGGTGAGGCGGTAGCGTCCTTCAGCCTGGGCTTGAATCCCGGGATCCCCCAGCCGCAACGGCTCGCGAAAGGCCTCCCCATACCCCACATCTGCCAGCCAGGCTTCATCGCCGATGTTCACCTGCACAGCCAAGTGGTCGCACTCAGGTCCAAAGCGGACATCGGACTCCGTCGGAGTAGCGCGAACGGCGTGGCTCACCTGTCCTGAGAGCAGGTGTACCGAAAACCCCATTCCCTGCAAGGCAGCGGCCAGCAGGCTGTTCAGCTCAAAGCAAAAGCCGCCCCGCCGCTCTCGGACGATTTTTTGGAACAAGAAATCCCGCTCCAGGCAAATGGCGCGACCCCGATGAATGTCCAGATTTTCAAACGGCACCCTCAGCAGGTGGGCTCGGTGGATCTGGCGGAGGGTTTGCAGGGTGGGCTGGGTGGAGCCAACGTAGCCGATCCGATCCAAGTAGGCCCTGATTTGGGAGGGGGTCAGTGGCTCTAGCATCAGCACAGAAGCCGGTTGGCTGCCAAGCAAGCTTTTGGCCTACCCTAGCCTTGCCCCGGATCCCCGGCCAGAGCTAAAAGAACAGTTTTGTTTGGGCGACGCCCCAACCCCTCACCGGGATCTAGGAGGCGGGTATTTTTTCGCTTCTCCAGAGCCGATTTTTCTGGGGTTGTAGGGATCCCTGATGAGTAGGATATGGGCAGAGGATTCTGGTGGACAAACCGGCCAAAGATTGCCCAATATTGTCCACAAGATCGTTCAAAGCAGGTGGGAGCGCTACCGATGGCTGCTGCCCAAAATTTGCCCTCCGATGAGCTTTTTCCCATCACGCTGAAGCTCTTTGCCGTCTATCAAGAAGTGATCGGACAAACCGAGATGCGCCTGCAGGTGAGCCCCGGTACCACCGTCGGGCAACTGTGCGATCAACTGATCCAGCGCTACCCCAGCTTGGCTCCTTGGCGCTCCCAAACGCGCTTCGGTCTCAACCTCAATTTTGTAGCTGCCGACACTCCCCTATCGGCGGGAGACGAAGTCGTTCTGATCCCTCCGGTCAGCGGGGGCTGAAAAGGAGCAAAAGGAGAATGCTACGATAGCGGCAAGAAAAAAAGAAGGCGAAGCGTTACATGGCAGAATACACTCGGTCGATTTCCTTTTATGGGCGGGAAATTGACATCAATATTGGGCTGATGGCCCCTCAGGCAGGGTGTGGGGTTTGGCTGACTTCGGGCGAAACCTCGATTTTGGTTACCGCCACACGGCAGCCAGGCCGGCCTGGCGTTGATTTTATGCCCTTGTTGGTCGATTACGAAGAGCGCCTCTACGCAGCGGGGCGGATCCCAGGGGGATATCTGCGGCGAGAAGGCCGGCCACCGGAACGGGCCACTTTGATCTCTCGCTTAATAGACCGACCCATTCGTCCGTTGTTCCCAGAATGGCTGCGGGATGATGTGCAGGTGGTGGCCACCACCCTCTCTGTAGATGATACGGTGCCGCCCGATGTGTTGTGTATTTTGGGAGCCTCGTTGGCCATTCACGGTGCTCGCATCCCCTTCAACGGCCCGGTGGCGGCGGTGCGGGTGGGCTTGGTCAAGGATGAATTTATCCTCAACCCCACCTATGCCGAAATTGAGGCGGGCGATCTGGATCTGGTGGTGGCCGGCTGTGCCGATGGCGTGATCATGGTGGAAGCCGGGGCCAACCAACTGCCGGAAAAGGATGTGGTGGAGGCCATCGAGTTTGGTTTTGAGGCCATCCAGGAGCTGCTCAAAGCCCAACAGCAAGTCCTGGCGGATCTCAACATCACCCCGGTAGAGCTGCCCCCTCCCCCCAAAAACGAGGAGCTGATTGCTTTTGTGGAAGAGCAGGCTCAGGAGGGCATTCGCTCCATTCTCAGGCAGTTTTTGGACAAGACCAGCCGGGAACAACAACTGGAGGAGCTCAAGGCCAAGCTGGAGGCCCAAATCCAGGAACGGCCAGAGGGGGATCCCTTGCGGCTCTATCTTCTGGAAAACCCCAAAGAGTTGGACAACCAGTTCAAGGCTCTGCTCAAGAAGCTGATGCGCCAGCAAATCCTGCAAGAGGGGGTGCGGGTGGATGGACGCAAGCTGGACGAGGTGCGACCGGTCTCTTGCCGGGTGGGTTTGATCCCAAGGGTTCACGGCAGTGCCTTGTTCAATCGCGGCCTCACCCAAGTCCTTTCCATTACCACCCTCGGCACCCCCGGCGATTGCCCAGGAGCTGGACGACTTGCACCCGGTGGATGAGAAGCGCTACATGCACCACTACAATTTTCCGGGCTTTTCGGTGGGAGAAACGCGGCCTTCACGCTCGCCGGGACGGCGGGAGATCGGTCATGGGGCGCTGGCGGAGCGGGCCTTGGTGCCGGTGCTGCCCAAGGAAGAGGAGTTTCCCTACGTGGTGAGGGTGGTGTCGGAAGTGCTCTCCTCCAACGGTTCCACCTCGATGGGATCCGTCTGTGGCTCTACCCTTTCTCTGATGGATGCTGGGGTGCCGATCAAAGCGCCGGTCAGCGGGGTGGCCATGGGTCTTATCAAGGAGGGGGACGAGGTGCGCATCCTCACCGACATCCAGGGGATCGAGGACTTTCTGGGGGACATGGACTTCAAGGTGGCCGGTACGCGGGCGGGGATCACTGCTTTGCAAATGGACATGAAAATCACCGGCATCACCGTTGACGTGGTGGAGCAGGCCATTCGGCAAGCCAAGGCCGGGCGCGAGTTCATCCTCGACAAGATGCTGGAGACCATTGCCGCCCCTCGACCCCAGTTGGCCAAAACAGCTCCCCGTCTGCTCACGTTCAAGGTGGATCCCGAGGATATCGGCAAGATTATCGGCCCTGGCGGCAAGACGGTGCGCGGCATCACCGAAGCGACGGGGGCCAAGGTGGACATCAGCGACGATGGCACGATCACCGTGTCTTCCTCGGTGGGGGGGCAAGCCGAAGCCGCTCGGGAGATGATCGAAAATCTGGTGCGGCGGGTGGAAGAGGGGCAGGTGTATTTGGGCAAGGTGACCCGCATCATCCCCATCGGCGCTTTTGTGGAGTTTTTGCCCGGCAAAGAAGGCATGATCCACATTTCGCAACTGGCGGAGTACCGCGTCGGCAGGGTGGAAGATGAGGTGGCTGTGGAGGATGAGGTGGTGGTCAAGGTGCGCAGCATCGATCACAAAGGCCGCATCAACCTCACTCGCCTCGGCATTAGCCCTGAGGAAGCAGCGCGGGTGCGCAACCATCACCACTGAGGCTGCGGTTTTCCCCCAGCAACGGGGGGGCCAGGGATCCCCTCGACAGCCGCCGGCAGCGGCCAAAATGGCAGAGAAAACTCCATCGCGACAGCGGTGCGGAGCGCTTT
>NZ_JANSHQ010000359.1:0-1484 GCF_047461715.1 Synechococcus sp. R8-2
CCACCAAGTTCATCCTCTACACCGCTGCCGCCTCTATTTTTATCCTGGTGGGATCCCTGGCGATGGCCTTCTACGGCGAGGGCTTCAGCCTGGAGATGGCAGAGCTGAGCGCTAAGTCTTACCCGGTGGCCTTGGAGCTGTTGGCCTATGCGGCTTTGCTGATCGCCTTTGGGGTGAAGCTGCCGATTTTCCCGCTGCACACCTGGCTGCCGGATGCCCACAGCGAAGCCTCTGCTCCCATTTCCATGATCTTGGCGGGGGTTCTGCTCAAGATGGGTGGCTATGGCCTGATCCGCATGAATGTGGGCATGTTGTCGGAAGCCCACGTGTACTTCGCCCCGGTGCTGGCGGTGTTGGGTGTGGTGAACATCATCTACGGGGCGTTGGCCGCCTTCGGTCAGAACCATCTCAAGCGGCGCTTGGCCTATTCATCCATCGCCCACATGGGCTTTGTGTTGATCGGGATCTCCGCCTTCACGGAGCTGGGCATCAATGGGGCAGTGCTGCAGATGATCTCCCACGGTCTGATTGCCGCGGTTCTGTTCTTCCTGACGGGGATCACCTACGAGCGCACCCACACCCTTGCCCTCGACAAGTTGGGAGGGTTGGCCAAGCAGATGCCGAAGGCTTTTGCCCTGTTTACAGCGGGATCCCTGGCCTCTTTGGCGCTGCCGGGCATGAGTGGATTTGTGGGTGAGCTGACGGTGTTCTTGGGCTTGACCACCAGCGATGCCTATGCGCCGACCTTCAAAGCTGGAATTGCCCTGCTGGCGGCAGTGGGTATCATTTTGACGCCCATTTACTTGCTCTCCATGCTGCGTCAGGTGTTCTACGGGGCTCAGGATCCCGGCCTAGTTTTGGAAGATTACCTGGGGGATATGCGCCCGCGGGAAATGGCGGTGGCCCTCTGTCTGCTGTTGCCGATCCTCGGCATTGGCTTCTACCCACGCCTGGCTACCCAAACCTACGATGTCACGACGGTGGCGGTAGCTGCCCAGTTGCGCAGTGTGTTGGCAACTGAAATCGTGCAGCGGCCTTTCTTCCCCTCGCCAGTGCAACCGGCCCAGGTGGCAGCTCTGCCCCTGGAGGATTGAAAGGAGGTCGAGGGCTCGGCTTCCCTTTGTTCGGTCTTTCTCTATCTACTTCTTCTCTGTCCAGAAGAGCTGGTGTTCGAGGTGCAACCCGACTCAACTTTCAGCTCTTCTTTTGTTTTTTTTTAAGTTTTAAGATTGGGTTTGGGATCCGGGATATCCCTGGGCTGGGATTTTCTTGTGGCCGATTGTTCTTGCGCCGTCCATTCTATCGGTGATCGGTATGAATAGAGTTTTGTTCCATCAGGTTTAGCTGCACCACCAACCACCAGAGGGTTACATCGGAATAGGTTGCCCGGCGCTTGAGCCGAGAAATGGAGTGTACCGGGTTTTGGCTGTCGATCATCCACTCAGAAGCGATGATTTGGCCGCGTTGCTGAGCATTCATTGTTT
>NZ_JANSHQ010000360.1:0-3246 GCF_047461715.1 Synechococcus sp. R8-2
GTAAGTGCTGTCGCAGAACCAGTAACAAGAATCCCCTGCCTAAAAGCGGGGGGGTATGTCAAAATCCCTTGCAAGTTGTCTACATGAGTAATGTGGTAGATTTTGGGACTTCCTGGAATTGGCATAATACCTCTGCCTTACGATGCAACTTTGAGAAAGGCAGAGCAAGATGAGCCTCACTCGGAACGAGAGTCAAGACCAACAGGCTCTCGAGGAGTGGAGCTCTCGCTTGGCTCCGGCAGGTAGAGCCGTTCTTCCGAGGCGTCATACTCAAATAGCTCCGCATAGCGTCCCCAGTCAATGGCGGTGGCAAACTGCCGTTCGGCTTCAGCGTGGGGGAAATGTTCATCCCAGAGGTCCAAAAAGAAATCCGCCCGCATGGAGCGGCTGCCTTTTTCTTCCAGGGTCTGCAAGATGCTGCGGAACACGGGCACCCGTGCCAATAGCTGTTGTCGGAAGAGATCCTTGCTGCGCAGGATGGTGGTGTTGGCAAAGTCCTGGCCAATTTCGGTCAGTTGCACCACCCCGCTGGCCACCTCGGCAAAGCCCAACAGCACCGCCGCATCCAAAATCGGCAGCAGATCGTCCACGGCCAGTTGCAGCCGCTCGGCCAAATCGGCAATCTCCGCCCGCCCTTGCGGCCACTCCACGATCAACTCCAGCAGACCGCTGATCCCGCCTACCCGCGCATGGGGCAGAGGCAAGGCATAGGGGGAAGCCGCCTTATCACCGACCGGAGCAGGCAGGGCCACCTCTCCCGTAATAGCGATTTCGGGGTTGGTCATGATCTCGTAGATGTAGTCCACCAAGGACTTAAAGCGGGGATCCGTGCGCTCGTGGGGCCGCGGCAGGTCAATTCTCACCTCCCCCCGGATCCGCCCTGGGTTGGATCCCAGAATCACCACCCGATCTGCCAAAAACACCGCCTCTTCGATGTTGTGGGTAACGATGAGGATGCTTTGGGAAGGGAAGGCTTGGGCGTTCCACAGCTCATCAATTTCCCCCCGCAGGTTTTCGGCAGTCAGCACATCCAAGGCGCTGAAGGGCTCATCCATAAACAGCACCTTGGGCTCCAAGACAAAGGCGCGGGCAAAGCCCACCCGCTGTTTCATGCCCCCCGAAAGCTCTTTGGGGTAAGCGCTCTCAAACCCATCCAAGCCCACCAGGTCAATGGCCTTCAGGGCCCTTTGCCGGCGGATCTCGCGGGGGATCCCTCGGGCTTGCAGCCCCAGCTCCACATTTTCTTGCACGGTCAGCCAGGGTAGGAGAGCAAAGCTCTGAAACACCATCGCCACATCGGGGTTAGGCCCGCGTAGAGGCTGGCCGTTGCTCAGCACCCGCCCTTGACTGGGGGGGATCAGGCCCGCCATGATGCGCAGAAGGGTGCTTTTGCCGCTGCCGCTACGGCCCAGCAGAGCCAAGACTTCCCCAGCCCGCACCTGCAGGTCAATCTGGCTTAAAACGGTAAACTCCCCCTTGCCCTCTGGCAAAGGAAAGCGCTTGTAGACTTTCTCGACCTCGATCAAAACGGGGGAAGCTGCAGAGCTCATATTGCCTCAGAAATTGAAAAGACTAAAGGTGATACTTTTCTTCCGCCAACTGATACAGCCGTCGCCAGAACAGACGGTTAATGCCCACCACAAACAAGCTCATCATGCCAATGCCCAAGGTAATGCGGGGCCAGTCTCCCACCGCCGTTGCCTCGGCAATGTAGGTGCCCAACCCCGTAGCCGTCAGGGTGGTGGATCCCCAGGCCACAATCTCCGAGACAATGCTGGCGTTCCAAGCGCCGCCGCTGGCCGTGACTCCCCCGGTGACCCAGGCGGAAAAGATCCCTGGAATGATCAGCTTTCGCCAGCGCTGCCATCCTCGTAAGCCCACATCCACAGCCATTTCTCGCAAGTCCGTGGGGATGCTCTGGGCACCGGCAATGGAGTTGAAAAGGATGTACCACTGTGCCCCCAAGGACATGAGCAAAATGCTGCCCCACTCAATGCTGATCTGGGCGCGGATAAAAAACAACGTGGCAAAGGGAAAAAGGAAATTGGCCGGGAAAGCTGCCAGGAATTGCACCACCGGCTGCAGCAGTTTCGCCAGTTTTGGATTAAAGCCAATGGCCACCCCAATGGGAGTCCAGATCACCGTGGCGAACACCAGCAACACGCTAACCCGCAGCAGGGTGAGGATCCCTAGCCCGAAGGTCAGCATCACCTCTCCAAAGCCCACAGTGGTAGCCACAAAATAAACAATCCAAATCCCAATGCCGCCAATAGCTATCCAGGAAAGCTGAGTCAGCAGCCGCTCGCGGCGTCGCTCGGCCTCAGGACTGAGGGGATCCACCCAGTGCGGGCGAGTCAGATAGGACAACAGCCGATCCACCAACTCTGCCAAGGGGGAAAGCCAACTGCCGATCAGCCGCGGGATCCGCGCCGTGGTCAGCAGATCGTACAGCCAGGATTCGGGGGCAGCAGCCCCGCTGCTCTGTTCCAGGCGAAACTTATCCGACCAAGCCACCAAAGGCCGCCAGAAGAGCTGATCCACCAGCAGGATCACCCCGGCCATGGTCAGGAGCGCCCAGCCCAGCTTGGGCAGATCCTCCGCCTGTACGGCCGCTTCCACATAGGATCCCAGGCCCGGCAGCGTGTATTCCTGGTTGAGCACGCTGATGGCTTCGCTGGCTGCCACAAAGAACCACCCTCCGCCAAAGCTCATCATGGCGTTCCAGATGAGGCCCACCATTGCCGCCGGCACTTCCAACTGGGTAAAGCGCTGCCACCCCGACAGGCGATACAAGGTAGCCGCTTCCACCAACTCTTGAGGCAGCGTGCGCAGGGATTGGTAGAAGGAAAAGGTCATGTTCCAGACTTGGCTGGTGAAGATGGCAAAGATAGAAGCCGCCTCCAGCCCCAGCAAGCTGCCGGGAAAAAGGGCAATAAAGCCGGTGACGGTAATGGAGAGAAACCCCAACACCGGCACCGATTGCAAGATATCCAACAGGGGGATCAAAATTCGCTCGGCCCAGCGGCTTTTGGCAGCAATGTAGCCATAGACCAAGGTAAAAAGGGTGGAAAAGGCCAAGGCAATGAACATGCGCAAGGTGGAGCGGGCCGCATAGTAGGGCAGGTTGCGCGGATCCAAGTCGATCCGGGGCACCACCGCCGGAGGCTGAAACCGCTCAAAAGCCCCCACTCCCACCTGCGCCACCAAGGCCAGGAGAACCAACGTGCCCAGAATGATGGCCCCATC
>NZ_JANSHQ010000361.1:0-2589 GCF_047461715.1 Synechococcus sp. R8-2
GTCAGGGTCGGGTAGTTTACTGGGCGAGGGCCGCAGCTGGCGGCAGGAGGTGGTCTATGGAAGCAGAGGTGCAACAGGGGCAGCAATCGCCTGAGGGCCAACTGGAGAAGCGCCCCCCTTCTCCGCCTTGGGCCGGGATCCCCTTACAGAGGGGCCTCGGTCACCGGGTACGGCAGCACGTCAATCCCCTGCAGGCGCAGTATCAGCAGCCCACCCCCCCACCCCATTGGGAGCGGGTATACCGACGGCTGGGGCAGCCCTTTCATCTGGATATCGGCACAGGGAGCGGACGATTTCTGCTGCGCCTCGCTCAGGAGCAGCCCGACTGGAACTTCCTAGGGGTAGAGATTCGGCAGGCGCTGGTGGAGCGGGCCAATGCCTGGCGGGATGAGCTGGGGCTGGATAACGTCCATTTTCTGTTTGCCAACATCAATGTCTCTTTGCGGCATCTGTTTGCGCCGGGGGATCTCAGCCGGGTGACCATCCTATTTCCGGATCCCTGGTTCAAAAAGCGCCATCACAAACGGCGGATCGTCCAGCCCCAACTGGTGGCGGATCTGGCTCTGCTGCTGCGACCGGGCAGCCCCGTCTTCCTGCAATCGGATATCCAAGAGGTGGCCGAAGAAATGGCAGCTCGATTTTTGGATCATCCGCAGTTTTGGGATCCCCACCAGGGGCCTTTGGACTCCAATCCCCTCGGCATCCCCACGGAGCGGGAGTGGCAGTGTCTGCAACTGGGCCTGCCCATCTATCGCTATTGGCTGGAGCGCCGGTGACAACGGGGCAAAGCAGTAATAACAACTCCATTCCGCCAAGACAAACAGAAGATAGGATATAACCCGCTTGAGTTGGATCCGTCGCCGCAATGTCTCACTCTGAAACCACGGCCTCTGCCGACCCCTCCTCTGCTTGGTTTTCTGTTCGCCGTGGGATCCTCAACCTGCTGAGCCTATTGGCCATTGTGATTGTCGGGCTTTCTCTTTCCAGCAGTTGGTTTCAGCCGCCGCCCCAAACGCAGTTGGATTTGTTGCAAACCGATCTCGCCCTGCAGGCTTCCCGCACCCTCGATGATCCCCGCTATCAGGATCTGGCACGGGCACTTTTGGGTCAGGATGTGTTCAAGGTGGCCCAAAATCGCTATCAGCAGACCGCCGATAACTACACCGAACGCCTGAAACGTTTGAAACGGCTGGCCCGTTTAACTCCTGCTGGCGAATCTGAGGCGGCCAGCCCAGAACTGGCCCAATCTCCAGAGGTGGATCCCGCCCTTTTGGCCTCCATGCAAGATTTGCAGACGGAGCTGGATGCACTGTGGCTGCGCCTGGGCTTGCTCTATGCCTACCAAGAAGATCTGGAGGCCGCTCGGCAGCAATGGCAGCAGATCATCGACCTGGAACGTCCCGTGGAGCTGGAATCGAGCCAAAAGGGGGCAGCGCGGGTTTTGCAAGGGCTGTGGGGAACACCGCGGCGCATCTTGCCAGAGGCGGAGGTGCAGATCCGCAATCATCTGGATGGTTGGTTTGAGGCGGTGGCTCTGCAACAGCTTTACCGACTGCAGCAGCGCAGCGATAGCCTAAATGCCCTCAACCAACAGCAGGAAAAATTGGCCTTGGCGGCTCTATTTCGACTGGCGGTGGTGGGCGGGATCCCCGTGCTGGGGGCACTGCTGGGGTTGATGCTCTTGTTGGGCTGGCTGGGCTGGAGCCTTTGGCGCAAACGTCCGCTCCTGGGCCCTGCTTGGGAAGTGCCTTGGCCGGGGATCGGGGCGCAAGCGGTGTTGACCGGCTGGTTTTTGGGGTTTATCGCCCTCAACGCTTTGGTGCCTCGACTTTACATCATCATCCTCGGCCTGGGGGCACGGCAGCTCAGCCCTTGGCAGCAGGCGGTAGCCCTGTTTCTCACCTACAATTCCGGCGCTTTGCTGGGGGCAGGGTTATTGTACCGTCTCTTGCACGCCTACCCCGGCTGGCAGAGGGTGCTGCAGGTGCGGTTGTGGGGTCCTTGGCTGCTGTGGGGCTTGTGTGGCTACTGGGTGGCCTTGCCTTTGGTGGTGCTGGCAGCGGCACTCTCGCAATTGCTGCTACCGCAGGCAGGGGGTGGGAATCCCATTTTGCCCCTGCTGCTGGATAGCCATGGTTGGGGGGCGCGGTTGGTGTTTTTGGCCGTGGTGTCTGTCTGTGCCCCTGTTTTTGAGGAGGTGCTGTTCCGGGGCTTTTGGCTGCCTACTCTAAGCCGCTACCTGCCTATGGGGGCCGCCATTGTGCTCAGCGCCTTCACCTTTGCCCTTGCCCACCTCAACCTTTCCGATCTGCTGCCTTTGACCATGCTGGGGGTGGTGCTGGGGGTGGTGTACAGCCACAGCCGCAACCTGCTGGCTCCCATCCTGCTGCACAGCCTCTGGAATACGGGATCCCTGGTGACGCTGCTGGTGCTGGGAGGAGCGCGTTAAGGGGATCTCTGTCTGCCTACTTTTTCCTGCCGAAGAGGCGGCTAAAGAACCCGCCGTTGTCTTCTTTGCGGGGAGGCGGCACCACTTTCTGAGCCTGTGACGTTTGACGGCTGGCCACTCGCGTTGGCGGGACGGAGTCC
>NZ_JANSHQ010000362.1:0-5331 GCF_047461715.1 Synechococcus sp. R8-2
CCGCCACACTCGGCGTAGAGGGGTGGGTGGGTGGGCGGGGGAGGTTGTTGGTTAATTCTCTCAGATAGAGGTGCTGCAAACAATTCCGGGAACCCTCCCCACAGCAGCACGCCGTCGCAGGGCTCCGGTGGCCATAGCCCCACCTGGAGGGGGGAATACTCCAGCAGCTCGGCTCCACAGGCCCGCAACAGATCCAAGTTGTCGGCGTAGTAGAAGTTAAAGGCGTGGTCTTGGGCCACCGCCACCCGTACCTGTTCGCAGCGGCGGGGCGGAGTCCTTTCGGTGAGAGGGGGGATCCCTGGCCACAGCTCTCCTACCGCTGGAGGAAGCCTCCGAATCAGGGGCAATAGGCCATCCCAATTGACGTGTTGCTCGGCCAGCTCGGCCCAGGCAGCTTGCCAGTGGGGGAAGTGATCCAGTTCTGAGACAGGCACCAACCCCAGGTGTCGGCTGGGCAACCGCAAATCCTCCCGCCGGGGAAACTGGCCCAAGACTGGGATCCCCGCTGCAGCCGCTGCCTGCTGCAAGATTTGTCCATGCCGCTCCGAGGCCACCCGGTTGAAAATCACCCCGGCAATGGAGAGGCGGGGATCCCAGCGGCTCAAGCCGTAGAGCAAAGCGGCCACCGTCGTTCCCATGCCGCTGCCATCGATCACCAGCACCACAGGGATCCCGAGCAGGCGGGCCACATGGGCGCTGCTGGCAAAAAAAGGCTCCGTTCCGCCCTCGGGGAGGGGCAGGGATCCCGGCGCTCGTCCATCGAAGAGGCCCATTACCCCCTCCACAATGGCTCCATCCTTGCCCTGGCAATGGTGGCGAAAGCAGCGCTGCACAAAGTCCTCGTCGGTCAAGAAGGGATCCAAAGTGCGACAGGGGATCCCGCTCACCGCCGTGTGAAACAGAGGATCAATGTAATCCGGCCCCACCTTGAAAGGTTGGATGCGCAGGCCCCGTCGCCTCAGAGCGGCCAACAGAGCCAGAGTGATGGTGGTTTT
This sequence comes from Synechococcus sp. R8-2, assembly GCF_047461715.1. Taxonomy (NCBI): domain Bacteria; kingdom Bacillati; phylum Cyanobacteriota; class Cyanophyceae; order Synechococcales; family Synechococcaceae; genus Synechococcus; species Synechococcus sp. R8-2. The sequence continues at coordinate 996 of NZ_JANSHQ010000362.1, forward strand.
GCCGCTGCCGCTTGCTGCCGCCGCCAGCAGAATGGCCATCTTTCCTGCCCAAGGGTTAGAACTCGATGCCGATTTGCGCCTTGATCCCCTGGTCACGGAAGGGATGCTTGACCAAAGTCATCTCCGTCACCAGATCGGCTCGGTCGATCAACGCTGCCGGCGCGCCCCGCCCCGTCAAGATCAGGTGAACCCGCTCCGGTTTCTCCGCTAGCCCGGCCAACACCCTGTCCGGCGAGAGATATCCCAACTTGAGGGCGACATGGATCTCATCCAGAAGCACCAACTGAAACTCCCCGCTGGTGAACAGCTCCCGCCCCTTTTCCCAGGCCGCCTGTGCATGGGCGATGTCTCGCTCCCGGTCTTGGGTTTCCCAGGTAAAGCCCTCTCCCATGGCGTAAAAAGCTATTTTCCCCAGGCCCAGCTCTGGATGCTCGGCCAATTTCCGCAATAGCTTGGCTTCTCCTGGATCCCAGGCCCCCTTGATAAATTGCACCACCCCCACCGACAATCCCTGGCCGAGGGCGCGGAAGATCATGCCAAAGGCAGCCGTGGTCTTTCCCTTGCCCTGCCCGGTGTGTACGATGATCAAGCCCTTGTCATCTCGCATGCCCGACAGACGCTGCCGCTGGATCTGCTGGCGTTTTTGCATTCTTTGGCGATGCCGCCAGTTTGGGTCGGCCTCTGCGCCCGGTGAAGACTCCGCACCGCTATCGCAAGCGTCCTCAAGTTCTGTTGTCGAGAGGGGTTGGGATCCGGAAGCCGGTGCAGGCAAGCCAGACAGGGCGGGTTGGGCCATAATCAAAAGGAATCGAGATTCGCCACACAGGCTGAGGGGAACTGCACCACTGGCGCGACCGTCGGGGCAAACCCAAGTTCCCCACAGTGAACCGCCTTTATCCTAATCCGGTTTCATTCGGCTGGGATATGAGAGAACCGGCTGCCGCTTTCCGAGATAGCCTGCTAATGTACTGCTTCATCTGGGCAGTGCTGGCAATAGGGTGTTTTCAAGTCTTGCCCCGCATCCAAGTCGTATCTGCCGCCGAGTTGCAACCGTGGCTAGCGCCCAGCTACTTTGCAGGTCTGGGGGGATCCCTATTGGCAGCCTTGGGATCCCTGTTGGCCATCTCAGCCGAAACGACGCCAAATCCTGCCGACAAAAAGCATCTGCACCGCTTGGCTTGGGGATTGGGGACAGTTGGCTTTCTCGGCGTTCTCTCCCCCCTGGGCTTGGCCGGCGCATTCTTTCTCAAAGCCGCTCAGGGGACAGACTGGTGGCAGGGTCTGTTTGGCTGAAGCCGCCCACAGCTTATTTTTTTGACAAATGGGCGGAGGTTGGGGGTACTATAGGGACAAGTTCCGTTCTTTATCCAGAGCAGACTGAGGGACCAGGCCCAATGAAGCTGCGGCAACCCGGCGGAAGCCTCCGCTACGGTGCCAATTCCTGCGGTTAGTCAGTAACCGAAAGATAAAGGCAATAAAGTTTTCTCTAGAGGATAGCCCTCTTTGGCGGGGGACTTTTCTGGCAACTTTATCCTTTAGCAGCTCCCATAGCTCTGGTCGCGGCAGCGGGGCAAGGCCTTCGCGGCAGTGCTGGTGCGTCAGCGGTGCAGAACGCTTGCTGGTTGCTGGGCCTTTCCTCTGGCTGAGTTGGGACTGGTGCGGAGCACCTGGGGATCCCTGGTTGGCTCTTTCTCCGACGGATAATGAACGAGCGGGTGAGCCTTGTTTTTTGTTCAGGTTCTCAGTTCTAGCTTTTAAGGAGAAGGTTCGTTGTCCAAGTCGTTTTTGTTTTCCTCGGAGTCGGTGACGGAGGGGCACCCCGACAAAATCTGCGATCAGATCTCCGATGCCATCGTGGATGCCCTCTTGACGGCGGATCCCCTCAGTCGGGTGGCCGCCGAGGTGGTGGTCAATACGGGCCTGGTTTTGTTGACCGGGGAGATCACCTCGCAAGCGCAGGTCAACTTCACCCGTCTGGTGCGGGACAAGGTGGCCGAAATTGGCTATACCGATGCCAAGAATGGGTTTTGTGCAGAAAGCTGCGCGGTGTTGGTGGCTTTCGATGAGCAATCTCCCGATATTGCCCAAGGGGTGAACATGGCCCTGGAAAGTCGCGGCTCCCAGGAAGATCAATTCGACTTGGTCGGGGCCGGGGATCAGGGGTTGATGTTTGGCTTTGCCTGCGATGAAACTCCCGAGTTGATGCCCTTGCCCATTAGCTTGGCCCACCGCCTCAGCCGCCAGTTGGCCACGGTTCGCAAAAACGGCACCCTGCCCTATCTGCGCCCGGATGGCAAAACGCAGGTGACTGTGGCCTATGAGGAAGGTCGCCCGGTGGGCATTCACACCCTGCTCATCTCCACCCAGCACACACCCACGATTGGCGCCATTACGGAAGAGGCGGCGGTGCAAGAGCGGATCCGCGCCGATCTCTGGGAGGCAGTGGTCACGCCGGTGTTTGCCGAGCTGCCCATCAAGCCGGATAGCCACACCCGCTTCCTCACCAATCCCACCGGCAAGTTTGTCATCGGCGGCCCTCAGGGAGATGCGGGCCTGACCGGACGCAAGATCATCGTCGATACCTACGGCGGCTATTCTCGCCATGGGGGCGGGGCCTTCTCCGGCAAGGATCCCACCAAGGTGGATCGCAGCGCTGCCTATGCGGCTCGTTACGTGGCCAAGAACATCGTGGCAGCTGGCTTGGCGCAAAAATGTGAAGTGCAGGTGAGCTACGCCATTGGGGTAGCCCGCCCCATCAACATTTTGGTGGAAACCTTTGGCACAGGGCGCATCCCCGACGAAGAGCTGTTGCGGCTGGTGCAGCGCCACTTCGATCTGAGGCCGGCAGCCATTTTGGCCCAGTTCCAACTGCGGGAGCTGCCCCGCCAACGGGGGGGACGCTTCTACCAAAATGTAGCGGTCTATGGTCACTTCGGGCAAACTCACCTGGATCTGCCCTGGGAGCGCACCGATAAAGCCGCTCTGCTGCGGGAGGAGGCTCTTGCCAAGGCGACTGCCCTCTTGGCCTAAGAGGGGATCACTAAGACGGCCTACTGCCTCAATGCTTGCCCTGGTGCAGTTGCTTAACCAGGTGGGGTAGCTCCGGCAGGATCAGGCTGCGCATAGCCAGTTGCACGGCTGCTGGGGAGCCAGGCATGGAAAAGATCAAGCACTTTCCGTGGATCCCGGCGATGGCCCGAGAGGCGATGGCCCGACTGCCAATCTGGGCATAGCTGAGCTGGCGGAAGATCTCCCCAAAGCCGGGCAAGGTCTTTTCCAGGAGAGCCTCGATGGCGTCGTAAGTGGTGTCGCGGGGGGCGATGCCTGTGCCACCATTCAACAAGATCACCGGCAGGGATCCGGCCCAATCCTGAACCTGCTCTCGAATGAGCTGCGGTTCATCTCGGAGAATGCAATATCTCTCCACCCGGTGGCCGGACTCCTGGAGGGCTGTGCAGATAAACTGGCCGCTGTGATCGGTTTCAGGGGTGCGTGTGTCGCTGACGGTGATCACCCCACAGGGCAAGGAGGCAATGTGCTCTGCACCGCTGTCGCGATCAAGGGGAAAGGTCATGGCCAGGATCCCTGAGGAAAGAGAGTGGCAAGCCCATCAAGACTGTCCCTGAGGGGGCTCGGCAGGAGTTGGAGGGTCAACGACCGTCTGCTGGAGCTCTAGGATCCCTGAGGACTCTGCCCCACCAGCACGGGCGAGTTGGGGAGGAGGGGACTGGGCAAGCAGGCGGCGCAGCTTGGGGGGAAGCTCCTGCAACTGCTCCAACAACAAGTTTAGAGATATGGCCGGTTCTCTGGAAAACAGGGATCCCGCGGGGGGTACCGGCGGCAGAGGAGAACAGGCAAAGGCAGCCGCAGCCAAAGAGCGGATCCGCTCCTGCTGCTCCTGCCAAAGGAACTGGCCGATTTCTGGGGGAAAGGTAAGATGAGGAGAGCCGCGACGCTGCCAAAGGCGGAGAAGCTGCTCCACAGAGGCGGCCTTGTACCGCCCCTGGTAGAGGGCTTCTAGCAAGGCTGCCGGGATCCAAAGATCCGGGAACAACTGGCTCCAGCGCTCCACCCAAACCTGGCTGGGTTGACCTTCCAGCTCAAACCCATAGTGCTCCAGAAAGGTGGCAGGATCCATCAGCCCATGGCAGCCCAAGGAAACTTAACCCCAAGCTAACCCAGAGGGACTGACGAGAAATCAGGCTCCTCTTTCCGGGATCCCTGAGGAAACTCTGGCTCAAGAATACCTCAACTGGCTTTCTGTGAAGCTCCTATGAAGGGAAAGCTCGGGAAGGTCGTGTTCTCCCTCAATGGGCTCCGCACCGCTGACGCGAAC
>NZ_JANSHQ010000363.1:0-2586 GCF_047461715.1 Synechococcus sp. R8-2
TTTGGGGGTTAGAGGCATGCTCGGAAGGAGAAACCGACCCCCACTCAGGAGCCGTAGGGGAAAATTAGCTCTCCGGCTCAAACACCTTCAGATCCACCACCTTCCCCCCTTGGAAAGTCCAGTGGGCAAAGGTGCCGGCCACCTCCCCATTCTCATCGAAGTTGATGGATCCAGAGGCGCCGGTGTAGAAGATGTCTTCCCCTTTGCCGATCAGCTCCACAGCCTTGGCCCACTCTCCGGGCAGGATCTCGGTGCCGGGGGGATTGGCCACTTCCCGCAAAGCATCCCGAACAGCAGTGCCATCGGTGCTGCCGGCTTTCTGAATGGCCAGAGCCAGGACAAAAGCGGCATCGTAGGCGGTGTCGATGTAGGGGGTGGGGGGCAGCTCCCCGTAGGCGGCTTTGTAGGCTTCGGCAAAGATTTGGTAAGCCTTGCTATCGGTGAGGGCCTGAGGCGAAACGCCGATGGATCCCTCTAGCTTTTCGGCTCCCACCTGGGCTGCCACGTCGGGAGAGCGCATGCCATCGGTGAAGACAAAGCGGTCAAACAGCCCCTCTTCCAAAGCTTGCCGCAAAATGACCACACCGTTTTCGGGGTAGCCAATCAGCACCAATGCCTGGGGATCCCCTTCCTTCAGTTGGGTCAGCTCACTGCGATAGGAAGCCTTGCCGGGCTCGTAGGGAACCGACTTGGTGATGGTGCCGCCCCGCTTTTCAAAAGCCGTCTTAAAGCTGTCGGCCAGGCCCTGGCCATAGTCGTTATTGATGTAGATGATGGCCAGGCGCTCCAGCTTCTCTTCACGGGTGATCTGGGCCAGGGCTACCCCTTGATAGGCATCGGAAGGAACTGTGCGAAACAGAAAATCGTTGTCCTCCAGAGTGGTAATGGTAGGAGCGGTGGAAGCGGGGGAAATTTGCGGGATCCGATTGGGAACCGTGACCGTCGTGGCCACCGGAATGGTGATGCCACTGCCCAAGGCGCCGATGATGCCGGCCACCTTCTCCACGGTGACCAACCGTTGAGCTGCGTCGATAGCCGGCTGAGCCGACGTCTGGTCATCCGCTTCGACCACTTGGGCAGGGGATCCCAAAATGCCACCGGCGGCGTTGATTTGGTCAATCGCCAGCTTGATCCCTTTGAGGCAGTTTTCCCCGAAGGCCTGCAGATCCCCGGTAAGAGACATCAAGGCCCCGATTTTGACCGGCCCCTGAGTGGCCTGCTGTGCCGTGCTGGGCAGCAGAGTGGTGGCAAGAGCAGCCGCCGTCAGGGCAGCCGCCGCTGCAAAGGCCCGTCGGGTGAGTTTATTCATGCGAGACATAGCCGACAACCTCCTGTGAGGGAAGGGAAAGTAGAACTCAGATCCCAAAGGTCAAGTAAAGTCAAGTGTTGAGTCGTAGTAGTCAGACGTTGGCTCACCTCAAAGCGTTCCCCACTCCCTCAAGAAAAGATGGCTCCGGGAAACAGGCGGGCCAGACTCAGGATCTCGCCCGTTCCTTGGCTGCTGTAGGGCTGGCTGCGGCCTCCAAAGGCAGTTGCCCCTGTAGGAATCCAGGAAGGATAATGGGCAAACTCAGCCATTGGGCTCATTATATTTTGAGAAATACTGAACTCATCGGTCGGCGGGGTTTTCCCAAGGCAGCGGCGTGATTGTTATCGACGACATCTCCAAGCGGTTTGGCGGCATTAGCGCGGTGGATCACTGTTCCTTCCGCATCGAAACCGGTCGGATTACGGGCTTGATCGGCCCGAATGGGGCAGGGAAGACCACGCTCTTTAACATCATCGCCGGGTTTATTCGGCCCAGCAGCGGGCGCATCTGGCTAGATGGGGAAGACATCACCGGCCTGCCCCCTCACCATCTGTTCCGTCGAGGGCTGGTGCGCACCTTTCAGATCCCGCGGGAGTTTGGCCGCATGACCGTCTTGGAGAACTTGATGGTGGTTCCCCCCAACCAGATAGGGGAAAACCTGTTCGCCACTTGGTTCGGTTGGCGGCGGGTGCAACGACAAGAACGCAACCTGCAAGCTCGGGCGGAAGAGGTTCTGGAACGGCTGAACCTGATCCATCTGCGGGATCAACTGGCCGTCACCCTTTCCGGGGGGCAAAAAAAACTCTTGGAACTGGGACGTACCTTGATGACCGATGCACGGGTGATCCTGCTGGATGAACCGGGGGCCGGCGTCAACCGCACTCTGCTGGCGGATTTGATGCGTTTTATCGAGTATCTCAACCGCGAGCGGGGCTGCACCTTTTGCATCATCGAGCATGACCTGGATCTGGTGACCCGTCTCTGCGACCATGTGGTGGTCATGGCTGCCGGCAAGGTTCTCACCCAGGGATCCATGGAGGAGATCAAACAAAACCCAGCCGTGCGGGAGGCCTATTTGGGATCTGTGGCACTGGCCGACTCCCTAAACCCACCCCAACCCTCCCCTCTGCCTTCGGAGGGATCCCTCTCATGACCCCTTTGCTGGACATCCAAGATCTCTACAGCGGCTACCGGGGGGTGGACATCCTCAAGGGGATCCACCTGAAGGTGAACCCCGGGCAAATTGTGGTGATCATCGGCCCCAATGGAGCCGGCAA
>NZ_JANSHQ010000364.1:0-3650 GCF_047461715.1 Synechococcus sp. R8-2
TTTCGTTGCATTGCTTCCTAACTTTCCTTCTCTCCTGAGAGAGAAGCTAGGGGTGAGGGTCGGCAGCGAGGTGTCTCAATCTTGTTTGAAGCGACTGTAAAAGCATTCTGACGTCGAAAAGCAGGGATCCCCGCTTGGGGATCCCCGATTGGTATGGCCGGAGCCGCAAGCCAAGCTAGGGCTGCCGCTGGAAGCTCTTGACTTCTAAAACCGGCCCTACCTGAGCCACCGTCACCATGTCTTCTCTGATCTGTCCCTGGATGGTGACCTCTAGCCCCTCTTGCAAGAGCTCTTTGGGGGCACGGAAAAGGGCATAGTGCTCGCCGGAAGGCAGCGTCAGCACCCACACTCCCCCTTCGATATCCAGGAACTGGATGGTACCGCTGTACTCTTGCATCACCGCCTCAGCGCCAGCCCGGTTGCCGTGGACTGAGATTCCGTAGCCGCTTGCGCTCCCAAGTAGGCCAGGCCCAGGCAGAGCAAGCCATTGAAGAGCAAGAAGGAGCGACCCAACCAAGCAGAGGATCCAAGCCATAGCACCCCCTCATAGAACAGGGATCCGGACAAGAGCAGATGCGAGGCCATGCCGATGCACAAGCCGATCACCGCCCAGCGCCAGCGCCGATGGCCCAGGAGCAGCAACATCAACAGGCCTGGGATCAACACGCTGGCAAATAGGGGGTTCAAGGCATTGGTCTGGGCAAAGGCGGTGCCCAACTCCGGCAGGGAGCTACCCGCCAATTGGAAGGGCCAACGGGGGCCACCGACAATCGCCAACCCCTGCAAGGGGAAAAGACCGGCACTGCCCAAAAGCATCCCAGCCAGCAAAGGCACCGTCTGCAGCAGCCGCTTGGGAGCCAGCCACCAGCGGATCAGCACCAGGATAATGTAGCCGCCCACCACCATCAGCAGCTTCGGCACCAGAGCAATCGGGCCACCATCGAACCAGAAGCGTGGGTTGAGGTAGCCATTGTTGTTCAGGTACTGCAGGAAGTCCTTCAACCAGAGCACCAAGGGGTTTTCCTCCTGTTGCCCTGTGGCCCTGGCCAGCGCCTTGGCTGCATCCAAACGACCGGCCCCGTAGAAGTTCTGTTTGTCGCCGGGCACTGGGGTAGCCGACATTTTCAGCACTTCCTCCACCTTGTCCGGGTCTTTGATGCCCTGAGCCTGGATCAGAGCTGCCACACCGGCTACGTGGGGAGTGGCCATGCTGGTGCCTTGGAAGTAGGCAAAGACCGGCTCGTTGGGGTTACGACGATTGATGGTTTGCTGCAGAATGCCGTACTCGGGGTGATCAGGCGTTTTGGCTCCGCCGGGAGCAGAGATGTCCACCCCCACCCCATAGTTGGAGTAGGGGGCTTTCTCCCCGTTGGGCCCCGTGGCCGAGACAGCGATCACATGCGGGTAACGGGCCGGGTAGCTCACCTGGTTGGAGTTTTCGTTGCCGGCGGCTGCGATCACCGTCACCCCCTTACTGTGGGCATAGGCCACCGCCTCCTCCATCAGTTGGGCAGAAGCGCGGCTACCCAGGCTGAGGTTGATGATCGTAGCCCCGTGGTCGGCAGCATAGCGGATCCCTTCCACCACATCCGACAGGGATCCAAAGCCATTGGCATCCAACACCCGTACCGGCATGATCTTGGCCTTGAAGGCAATGCCGGCTACACCCAAGACATTGTTGGTGGATTGGGCGATGGTTCCCGCCACATGGGTGCCGTGGCCGTTGAGGTCTTCCGGATCCTCATCGTCATCCACAAAGTCGTAGCCCTTCACAAATTGGGTTTGGGCCAGGTCGGGAACTCGGGTTACTCCTGTGTCCACCACGGCTACCGTCACCCCTTCCCCTTGGGAGATGTCCCAGGCTTCCGGCATGCGGATGGCCCTGAGGTTCCATTGCTGGGGATAGAGGCGGTCGTTGGGCACGAAAGCCGCCTGGAATTGATAGTTGGGGTGAGCATACTCGATCAAGGCTTCGTCGGTGAGCCGCTTAACCAGCCGCCGCGTGGATCCCAGGTGGTTGGCATCCACGTCAAACAGGTAGATCGCTTCTTGGCGGGCAAAAGCGCTGTCGCTGCTGGGGCGGAGCGTCAAATGATACTCTTTAGCGATAGCGGCAATCTGACTGGGGGTGGCTGTGTTCACAAAGTTGACCACGATGCTGTCGTAGGGGGCGGATCCCTTGCCGCAAGCCGTCAACAGCAAGGCCATCAAGCCGGCGCAGCAAAGACCCAACCAGCGTCTGAATTTCATAATTCACGCCCTCGGGATCCAAAAAATGTTGCAACCAGTATGCCCTCTGGATTGACAATTGACGAGATGAGAGCCGGCATGGGGGCAAAATTGCCAAAAGGTGCAACCTTCGCCGCGCAAGAAGGGATCCCAGCCCTGCCGAGAAAGTGCTATGACAAGATGAGCGTAAACTGCCGCCAGAAGGGGGGAATCGGGATCGATGGATAGAGTCTTGCAGCTCATGATCCAGGGTTGGTATTACTCCATCCCCCTGTTGACGTTCTCGGTCTTCTCGGTGGCCTGTTGCATTGAGCGGGTGCTGTTTTGGTGGAAGATCACCCATCGGCAGGAGGAGGTGGTGCAGCAAGCCCTGAGCCAGTACCGCCGCAACCCACGCGCTGCCCAGTATTTGCTGGAGCAAAATGCCGATCTGCCGATTGCCCGCATCTTTTTGGCCGGGTTGGAGCTGAACGAGGCCAGCCCGGAAGATTTTAAGCTGGCTCTGGAAACGGCCCTGGCGGCAGAAGTGCCTCTGCTGAAGCGCTTCAACACTGTCTTCGACACCGTAATCACCGTTGCCCCCTTCTTGGGCTTGTTGGGCACCGTCACCGGCATCATCCAGATCCTCAGCTCCATTCAACTGGGGGATATCGGCGGCACCGATACCCAGGGGGTAGGTCGGGGGATCGCCGAAGCCTTGTACTCGACGGCCTTTGGACTGATTGTGGCTATTCCCACCCTGTTGATTTCCAACGTCTTCCGCTCTTTGTACCTGCGGCAACTCTCTAAGATCCAAGAGTACGGCGGCATGCTGGAGCTGCTGCATCGGCAGCGGCAAGAGATGCAGGCCCAACAGCTTTCCCAGTATTCCTACACCCAATCTAGCCCCAGTGGCAGCTCCACCCTTCCCCCCTACTCCTCGCTTGAGCCCTCCTAACCTATGCGCATCCCCGAAGAGAACTTCCGAGCTGGCGAGATCAACATCGTGCCCCTGATCGATGTCATCTTCTCGATCCTGGTGTTTTTCGTGATCGCCAGCCTGGTGCTCACCCGCTCCGAGGCTCTGGATGTCAACCTGCCGGATGCCACTACAGCTGAAGTTCGTCTGCAGCCGGATGTAACGGTGAGCCTGACGGCGGAAGGACAGATTGCTGTCAATCAGGAGAAGATTGCCGATATCTCTGCTCTGATCCCAGCAGTGGAACGCATCCTGGCCGAGAAGCCGGCTGAAGGGCGCCGCTTGGTGGTGATCAACGCTGATTTGGCCCTCTCCCACGGCAAGGTGGTGGAGGTGATGGATACCCTGCAGCGGGTGCCCAATGTCAGCCTGGCAATTGCCGCCCGCCGCCCCAGCAGTAATCGGTAGCCAGCTTAGGATTTGGGCCAGTTTTGTCAAATATAGTCATTTCAGGTTAGGGTGA
>NZ_JANSHQ010000365.1:0-5613 GCF_047461715.1 Synechococcus sp. R8-2
GCTTGAGCAGCCCGCTGCTGCCCCTTTTTCCCGATGCGGCGAAACCAGCCAGCAGCTCTCACCTGCCCCATCAACACCACATCCCACACCGTGGCGGGAAACGACCAGTCGATGGCCGAGCGCTGGGGTACATAGGCCACTTGCTCTCCCCACAGCGCTTGCCCACCGTAGCGCACTTCCCCCCGTTCCAGCGGCACCAACCCCAGCAGCGCTCTGAGAAACGTACTTTTGCCGGCTCCGTTGGGCCCAAGGATGCCCGTGAGGCGGCCCGGCGCGATTTCAGCTTGGATCCCTTGCAGCACCTGCAGGCTGCCGTAACGCACCGTCAGATCCCGCACCACCAGGGATCCCCTGGCCGGACCAAGAGGGAGAGGAGGAAGTTGCTTTTTCATTTTGTTTTCATTTTCGGTAAGTCCAGTGTACCCTAAAGGGACATCTAAACCATGAAACGATGATCAAAAGTCTTGTCTTCCTTTGGGAGCGGCGCCGTTGGGTAGCAGCCTTCGGCTTGGCAATAGGACTCTGTCTCGCTGACGGGAACGGCAGTTTTCTGGCCTTGGCCGGTTCGGGATGGGCGCGTCCCCGCGTTGTGGCTACCACTACGTTGATCGCCGATTGGGTAGAGCAGGTGGGCCAAGATCGCATCCAGCTCACCAGCCTGCTGCAGCCGGGAATGGATCCCCATGTCTACGAGCCAACGCCGGCGGATGGGGTGGCCCTAGAGCAGGCAGACTTGGTGTTCTGGAATGGCTACAACCTGGAGCCGGGGTTGATGCGTCTCATCGAAGCCACGGCCCAAGGAGCGCGGCGGGTTGCCTTGGCCGAGATCCTTGAACCTATTGTTGCCAACGAGGACGGGATCCCCACTCCCGACCCCCACGTGTGGGGCAATGTGGAAAACGTCATCCGCATGGTGGAGCGCATTGCCCAAGAGCTGGCGGAACAGGTGCCTGGCGAGGCGACCTTCTTCCAAACCAATGCTGCTGCCTATCGAGCAGAGCTGGAGGAGCTTCATGCCTGGATTGGGGAGCAAATTCAGACCATCCCCCCTCCCAACCGGGTTTTGGTGACCACTCACGATGCCTTTGCCTACTACACCCAAGCCTACGGCCTGAAAATGGGGGGATCCCTGCTGGGGATCAGCACCGAAGAACAGCCCAGCGCCCAGACAGTGGCCCGCTTAGTGGAGGAGATCCGCGCTCTGCGGGTGCCGGCTATCTTTGCTGAGACCACCCTCAACCCCGCTCTCCTCCAAACGGTGGCCACCGAAGCCGGGGTCAAGGTAGCCGAACAGAAACTGTACTCGGACTCTTTGGGGGAGCCAGGCAGCGGCGCCGAAACTTACGTTGCCATGATGCGCCACAACACCTGCACGATTGTGGTAGCCCTGGGCGGATCCCCTGAATGCTCTTGAGAAGCTGAGTCGAGGCAGGAGGTCTGAGTTTTGTATGATAGGGGCTCAGACCCTTGTTCTCTCACCTCTTCCATGCCTGCTGCCATCCATCGCCCGGCCCGCACCCTCTACTGTGGCGAAGTCCGCCCGGCCCACATTGGCCAGACCGTCACCCTCTACGGCTGGATCGACCGCCGCCGCGACCACGGGGGGGTGATCTTTCTGGATTTGCGGGATCGCTCTGGCATTGTGCAACTGGTGGCGGATCCGCAGAAAACTCCGCAGTCATATCCACTGGCGGGGGAAGTGCGCAACGAATATGTGGTGCGGGTAACGGGAACTGTCCAGCAACGGCCCCCCGACTCCTTCAACCCTCGCCTGGCCACCGGCGAGGTCGAGATCTACGCCGAACAGTTGGAAGTGCTCAGTCCAGTCGGCAAGCAGCTCCCCTTCAGCGTCTCGGGAGAAGAAGCAGAGGAAGTGCGAGAAGAGATCCGCCTGCGCTATCGCTACCTGGATTTGCGGCGGGAGCGCATGTCCCGTAACCTGCAACTGCGCCACCGGGTCATCCAGGCCATCCGCCGTTTCCTAGAAGACGAGGAGGGCTTTGTCGAGGTGGAGACTCCCATTCTCACCCGCTCCACCCCAGAAGGGGCCAGAGACTACCTGGTGCCCAGCCGCGTCAACCCCGGCGAGTGGTTTGCCCTGCCGCAGTCGCCCCAGCTCTTTAAGCAGCTGCTGATGGTGGCTGGCGTGGATCGCTACTACCAGATCGCCCGCTGCTTTCGGGATGAGGATCTGCGGGCGGATCGGCAGCCGGAGTTCACCCAGTTGGACATGGAGATGAGCTTCATGGATCAAGAAGGGATCCTGGAGCTCAACGAGCGACTGATCTGCCATATCTTCAAAACTGTCAAAGGGATCCACCTGCCCCGTCCCTTCCCGCGCCTGACCTATGCCGAGGCCATGGCCCGCTACGGCTCCGACAAGCCTGACACCCGCTTTGGGATGGAGTTGGTGGATGTTTCGGAGGTGTTTCAGGGATCCCGATTCAAAGTCTTCGCCAAAGTGCTAGCTGAGGGCGGTTTGATCAAAATCCTGCCAGTGCCCGGCGGCGATGAAAAGATCTCCAACACTCGCATCAAACCAGGCGGGGATCTGTTCAAGCTGGTCACCCAGTATGGGGCGGGCGGCTTGGCCTTTATCCGGGTGCGGCCCGACAGCCTCGATACCATCGGCGCCCTGAAAGAGAGCTTGAGCCCCGAGCAGGAGAAGCGGTTGCTGGATCTCACCCAGGCCAAGCCAGGGGATCTGCTGCTGTTTGGGGCAGGGCCGGCGGCAGTGGTGAACGAGTCTTTGGGCCGGCTGCGGCTGCACCTGGGCCAGGAGCTGGGTTTGATCCCAGAGAACGCCTTGAATCTCCTCTGGATCACCGACTTTCCCATGTTTGAGTTCAACGCCGAAGAAAATCGCCTGGAAGCCCTGCACCACCCCTTTACCGCTCCCCACCCCGACGACTTGGCCGACCTGAAAACGGCGCGGGCCCAGGCTTATGACCTGGTGTGGAACGGCGTGGAAGTAGGAGGGGGATCCCTGCGGATTTACCAGCGGGAAATTCAGGAGCAGGTTTTTCAAGCGATTGGCCTCACCCCCGAACAGGCGCGGGACAAGTTTGGCTTTTTGTTGGAAGCCTTTGAGTATGGCACCCCGCCCCACGGCGGCATTGCCTACGGCCTGGATCGGCTGGTGATGTTGCTGGCCGGGGAAGATTCCATCCGGGATGTCATCGCCTTTCCCAAAACCCAGCAGGCGCGATGTTTGCTCACCGGCGCTCCTTCCAGCGTTGAGGCGAAGCAGCTCAAGGAACTGCACGTTGCTTCCACCTATCAGCCCGGTTGAGGGAGGTATCTTCCAACGACCACGGGTGCTCGATGATTTCGGCACGGGTAACAGGGCTGCGGAGATCCAGCAGACAATATTCCTTTTCAACCAATAAGGACTTTCATTGTGGAAGCCGGGCCTTTTTAACGGGAGTTCAGGAGTGCCTGGGATCCCTTCTCCCAGCCCCAGCTCCCACCTGTGGGAGGATAGAAAGGAATACACCCCTACTTTTTTTGCCATGCTACAGCTGACGGGAAAGAAAGCCTTGGTAACCGGCATTGCCAACGAGCGCTCCATTGCCTGGGGCATTGCTCAGCAACTGCACAAAGCGGGGGCCAGCCTAGGGGTTACCTATCTGCCGGACGAGCGGGATCGCTTCAAAACCAAAGTTCAGCAACTCACGGATCCCTTGCAGCCAGATTTTCTCCTCCCCTGCGACGTGCAAAGCGATCAGCAGATCAGCGATCTGTTTCAGGGGGTAACCGAAAAATGGGGTCAGGTCGATATTCTGGTTCACTGCCTGGCCTATGTCAAAAAAGAGGAGCTGAGCGGCAACTTCAGCGATATCTCGCGGGAGGGGTTTGCCCTGGCCATGGATGTGAGCACCTACTCCCTGATTGCCCTCTGCCGGGCTGCCAAGCCCCTACTGAGATCCGGCAGCAGTGTCCTCACCTTGACCTACTTGGGAGGAGTGCGAGTGGTGCCCAACTACAACATGGCTGCCGTCACCAAAGCGGGCCTGGAAACCTGTGTCCGCTACCTGGCTGCCGAGCTGGGCCCTGCCGGGATCCGGGTGAACGCCATTTCTGCCGGCCCGATCCGCACCTTGGCCTCATCGGCCATTTCGGATTTTCATGCCATGCTGCATGCTGTGGAGGAGAAAGCTCCCCTACGGCGCAATGTCACTCAAATAGAGGTGGGCAATGTGGCGGCTTTTCTGGCCAGCGACCTGGCCAGCGGCATTACCGGCCAGGTGATCTACGTGGATAGTGGGTATAGCATCCTGGGTTTTTAAGCGCTTTGGGATCCCTTGGGGATGGCTCCGGCATGAATCGTTTCTCTCCTCTGCAGCGGTTGCTGCTCACCTGGATTTTGATCGTCATCAGCGGCTGGCTGGCCATACAGGTGGGTCGGTTGTTTGGGCATTTGCTCACCACCATCCTGACGGCAGCGGTGCTGGCCTTTTTGCTCAACTACCCGGTGCAGGTGCTGCGGCGCTATCGGGTCAGTCGGGGTTTGGCGGTCACCCTGGTCTTTGCTCTCTCGGTGGTGCTGCTGGTCTTGGTGGGGATCGCCGTGGTGCCGGTCTTGGCCAAGCAAGTGGTGCAGCTGGGGGCGCGGATCCCAGAGTGGGTGGACACCTTACAAAATTGGCTCGACCAGATTAGCCTTTGGGCCGCCGAGCGCAACATCAACCTTGGCCAGACGGAGCTGGTCAATACCCTTCTCAACCGCCTGCAGGCCAGCGCCGAGAAAATTGCCGGCCAATCCCTGGATCTCCTTCTGGGTACGTTCAACCAGGTGATCGACTTGGTGCTGGTGCTGGTGTTGGCCCTCTACATGCTGCTCTACGGGGGCCAGTTCTGGCAGGGGTTGCTCAGCCTCTTCCCCAAACCTTGGGGGCCGCGCATTGGCGAAGCCCTAGCCCTCAGCTTTCAGAACTTCCTCATCAGCCAGTTGGTGTTGGGGTTCATCATGGCCCTGATGCTGGTGCCGGTTTTTGGGTTTTTGCGGGTACCTTTCGGGCTCCTGTTTGGCCTGCTGATCGGCCTGCTGGAGGTCATCCCCCTGGTGGGGGGGGTGATTGGCATTGGGGCGGCGGCGGTGTTGCTGGCCTTTCAGGACATTTGGCTCAGCCTTAAAGTGGTGCTGGTTTCCCTGATCGTGCAGCAGGTGAAGGATCGGGTCATCGCCCCCCGCCTGATGGGAGAGCTGATCGGGCTAAATCCAGTGTGGATCTTGATTGCCCTGTTGGTGGGGGCGCAACTGGGGGGCATCCTGGGCGTGATCGTCGCCATTCCCCTCAGCAGTGTGGTGAAAAGCCTTTACGAGATCGCCCGCTCTGCCGACCTGGCCGCCGAAGATGGGTTGGGTTCCGGTGTAAAAGGATCCCCGCAAGGGCTCCGTCCGAGTAGCGCCAACGGCGAACCCCGCCGGGATCCCACCCTGCCCAAGCCGGAGACCCAGCAGATCTAGCCACCCGAAAAAGGAAGAAGCTCTGTCCATGCGCTTCAGGAGATCGCGTTAACCGGCAGGCAAACAGAGGCTCAATCCTGGCAAGCCCAGTTGCTGGGCTATCGATGGCCACCCTTGTCCTCAGGGAGAGGGGCTGGGGGTGA
>NZ_JANSHQ010000366.1:0-1562 GCF_047461715.1 Synechococcus sp. R8-2
GCTTTTGCGTCGGCAACGGCGCAGCCGGTTTTGGCAGGGATCCTGGCGCCTGACCGGTTCGATGACCCTCTTGGCGCTGCTGGTGCTGGGCCTACGGCAGCCCCACTGGCAAATTCGTCAGCCAGAACAGATTCAGGTAAAGGGTGCCCACTGGGTCGATCCCGCCTGGATACGGGCACAATTGCCCCTGCAGTATCCCCTCAACATTTGGCAGGTGCAACCGGCTGTTTTGGAAAGGGCTTTGCTGGGATCCCCGGCCCGGCCCTCTCCCATCGAAAGCGTCCAGGTGCAGCGACGGCTGCTGCCGGTGGGTGTCATCGTCCAGGTGCGAGAACGGCAACCTGTGGCGCGGGCGCGATGGGGCGACCAGATGGGCTGGGTGGATGTCCAGGGCAACTGGCTGTCTCCCGATCCCTACCGTTCCCCCAAGTCTTGGCCTGAGCTGGAGCTGCTGGGCTGGGAGAACCACACCCCAGAGCAATGGGCGCTGTTGCTCAAGGCTTTGCAGCAGTCTGAAATTCAGATCAGGGCAGTGGATTGGCAATCTGGAGCGGGAATTACCCTGCATACTGAGCTGGGCAACGTCTACCTGGGGCCGATTTCCGACCGCTTGCCCTTGCAAATTCAGACCCTCAACCAAATGCGGGATCTGCGCCGCTACTGCGAGTGTACGCCCGACGACATCGTCCAGATTGACCTCACCAGCCCCAGTGTGCCCACCTTGCAACTTACCCCCACGGCCACCCAGGAGCGCTGGAAAGACGTGCGGATGCCCTAGCTTTGCTATGAACCCGGTGCCGGCGGTGGAGGTGAACCAATTGTGGACAGCTTATCCCGGTCATCCGCCGGTGCTGCAAGGGCTGGATCTACGGGTCGAGGTTGGGCAACATCTGGGGGTGATCGGCCCCAATGGCGCGGGTAAAACTACCCTGTTCCTCACCCTCTGCGGCCTGTTGCCCCCCTGCTCTGGCCAGGTGAGTTTGTTTGGCCAGCCGCTGCGGCCCGGCCAGTTTCGCCCTGAGGTGGGGTTGGTGTTTCAGGATCCCAACGACCAACTGTTTGCCCCATCGGTGGCCGAAGATGTGGCCTTCGGACTGCGCAATTTGGCCCGTCCTGAGGCGGAGATTGCGGCTGCCGTTCAGGCCGCCCTGCAGATGACCGGCACCCTCCATTTGGCCGATCGTCCCCCCCATCACCTCTCTGGTGGGGAAAAGCGCATGGTTGCCATTGCCGGGATCCTGGCGATGCAGCCCCAGTTGGTGCTCTACGATGAGCCGACAGCCAACCTCGATTTGCGAGCCCGGCGCCGGTTGATAGTTTTTTTGCAACAGGCCGCCCACACTTTTCTGCTGGCTTCCCACGATCTGGAGCTGATCCTGGAGGTGTGCGATCAGGTCATCCTGTTGGATCAAGGGCGGATCTGGGCCCAGGGATCCCCGGCCCACCTGATGGGCCAAGCCGACCTCATGGAAGCCCACGGCCTGGAAGTGCCCCCCTCACTGCGCCGATAACGACAAAAGTTGAAAAGATATCAAGAATTATTTTTAAGCTGACAACATTTT
>NZ_JANSHQ010000367.1:0-3976 GCF_047461715.1 Synechococcus sp. R8-2
ACTCCGTCCGAATAGCGCGAACAGCGTGCTGGCGGGAACGGTCGGTGGGCAGAGCAGCGGTCTTGTCTGCATGGCGGGAGAGGATCCCCTGTTTGAGTTCGGTGATTTGATCCAGAGGTGCCACGCCCATCGGGCAGACGCTGTTGCAGTTCCAGCAGCGGGTACAGCCCCAGACACCAGCCAAGCTATCCAGAGCCTGCAGGCGTTGTTCCCGTTGGCTGTCGCGGCTGTCTTGGACGAGGCGGTTGGCTCTGGCCAGAGCATGGGGGCCGACAAACTCTGGGTTCACCTCTTTGGCATTGCAATCGGAATAGCAGGCCCCGCAGAGAATACAGCCACCGGCAGCGTTGAGATGTTCCCGTTCGGCAGGCAACTGCAAAAATTCTCGCTCCGGGATGCGACGCCCCGCCGTGCTGACAAAGGGATCCACCCGGCTGAGATCGTTCCAGAAGGGCTGCATATCCACCACCAGATCCCGCAGAACGGGCAGGTTTCCCAGAGGGCCGATGCGAATAGGCTGCGGCTGGGGGCTGCGGGGATCCAGCTCTTCGCCCACATGTCGGCCACAAGCCAAGGCTGCCCTACCGTTGATGCGCATGGCGCAACTGCCACAGATGGTGTTGCGGCAGTTTTTGCGGAAGGCCAAGCTGCCATCCTGCTCCCACTTGATCTGGTTGAGGCAATCGAGAATGGTGGCGCCAGGGGATGTCTCCAGCCAGAAGGACTGCCAGCGGGGCGGCTCCGGCGGCAACTGTCGGAAAATCTGAAATTCTACTCGCAAAGTGCTCTGCACCGCTGAAGGGAAAGGGGATCCCATCCTAGCTCTCTCCCTATTGCTCCGCAACGCTCGCGCGAACAACGCGATAGCAGAAGTGGCTACAGCGCGCGGCTGAGGGCGCTCCCCGGCCCCTGAAACAACAGCCAAGAAATAAGGAAGTTGGTGACAAACACGCCCAGCAGCGCCGTAACCACTGCATCGGTGGTGGAGCGACCCACCCCCTTGGCTCCCCCGCTGGTGGAAAGGCCCCAGTTGGAGCCAACAATGGCGATCAAAGACCCAAACACCATCGCCTTAAAACAACAGACGAGCAAATCCCAGGAGCTCAGAAGGGTTTGCGCCGAGTTGAGAAACACTGCAGGAGAGATGTTGTAGGCCGAAGCGCAGATGATCATCCCCCCCACCAGCCCCGTCAGCAGGGAGAGGATGGTGAGCACCGGCAGCATCAGCCCCGCAGCCAGCACCCGCGGGATCACCAGATAATCCACCGGATCGGTGCGCAACAACAGCAAAGCGTCGATCTGCTCCGTGACCTTCATGGTGCCCAGCTCGGCGGCAAAGGCGGATCCCACCCGTCCGGCCAAGATCACCGCCGTCACCACCGGTGTCAGCTCGCGAGCAAGGGCAATCGCCAAAACTCCCCCAATTAGGGAGGAAGCGCCAAAGTTGATGAACTCCCGCGCCAACTGGATGGTGAAAACGCCGCTGATCACCACCGCCGTAATCAGAACAATCAGCAGCGACTCCAGCCCTACCGCCGAAAGCTGATCCAGGGTGTTGCGGCGATGGATACGACCCCGCATCAGATGCAGAATCACCTGACCGGTCAGGAGAAAACTGCTGCCCACTCGCTGGAACCAGTTCATGGTTTCCGCCTCAAGAGGCCGTTATCGCTAGGCGACGCTTTGGCGACTGCATCAGCGAGACCGAGTCCTTTGGGGTTGTCGGCTCCGCCTCAGGTTCTGCCGGCAGTTGAAAGCCGGGCACAAACGAGGCCCGTGTCAGGGGTTGATCCAGGATCAGCCCCTCTCCCCCCAGCACTTCTAGGGCACGGCCTTCCACCGAGATCCAAACCCGGGCGCCGGGGTTTTGGCTGGTGGCGGTGTAGAGCACCTGCGCAATCCGGCTCATCATCGCCGTGGCTCCCCCCCCCTGGGTAAACTCTGGGGAAAAATTGAGAAAAATATCGTCACCTTCCACCCGCACATCCAACACCCGCGTCTGGGGTGGAATGGCGCTGGTAAGGTGGGGATCCCTGGGGCCGGCAATCAGCTCCTCCAGAGCCAGGCGGATGGCTTCCTGAGCGTCGAAGGCGCGAACCGTGCGCTCTTGCTGCACATAGTAAATGGAGTTGTCGGCACTGGTCAGCCAATACAAGGAAAGCGTCTGCCGCGGCCCAATGGTGTACCACCAGGCTGCCCCCATCGCCCCCAGCCCCAGCAAAAAGCCGAGGATCCCCAGTTGTAGGGCCCGGCCCCGACGCGGGCGGGAACGCCGTCCTCCCAACCTAACGGAGCTGAGCTGTGCAATACGGCCTCCGTAGTGGCTCATCGCTGGCAACCCCCTGTCTTACCTAGCTCTAGGGTAGCGAAGAAAAGCCCACTCTGCCGGGGATCCCCCATAGGCTGGACAGGCAAAAGTGCGGCAGCAACTGGGATCCCTTTATTTGTATGATGATAATGATTTACACCCGGCATTGCTGAGTCGATAACTGAGCACACAAGGAGCTGAGCCTCAATCATGGTTACTGCCACCGCTACTGCCACCAATGTTGGCTACATCACTCAGGTCATTGGGCCTGTGATCGACGCCGAGTTTCCCAGCGGCAAGCTGCCCGAAATCTACAATGCCCTCAAGGTGGAGGGCACAACCGAAAGCGGCCTGAAGGTTAACGTCACCTTTGAGGTGCAGCAGCTTTTGGGGGATAACCGCGTGCGTGCGGTGGCCATGTCCTCGACCGACGGCCTGGTGCGGGGCATGCCGGTGGTGGATACGGGCGCTCCGATTACTGTGCCGGTCGGGCAGCCCACCCTGGGGCGCATTTTCAATGTGCTGGGAGAGCCGGTTGACCAAGGAGAGCCCGTTCAAGCCCAAGAATTTGCCCCCATCCACCGCAGTGCGCCTCCACTTGTCGATTTGACGATTAAGCCAGAGCCCTTTGAAACCGGCATCAAGGTGATTGACCTGCTGGCCCCCTTCAAAAAGGGGGGCAAGGTGGGCCTGTTTGGCGGTGCCGGCGTCGGCAAGACAGTGCTCATCCAGGAGCTGATCCACAACATCGCTGAGGAGCACTCTGGCCTATCGGTGTTTGCGGGCGTGGGAGAGCGCACCCGCGAGGGCAATGACCTCTACAACGAGATGAAAGAATCCGGTGTGCTGGACAAAGTGGCGCTGGTCTATGGCCAGATGAACGAGCCACCGGGTGCCCGCATGCGGGTTGGCCTGACTGCCCTGACCATGGCAGAGTACTTCCGCGACGTTAACAAGCAGGACGTGCTGCTGTTCATCGACAATATCTTCCGCTTTGTGCAGGCCGGGTCGGAAGTGTCGGCGCTGTTGGGTCGCATGCCCTCGGCGGTGGGTTACCAGCCCACCTTGGCTACCGAAATGGGCAACCTGCAAGAGCGCATCACCTCTACCAAGCAGGGATCCATCACCTCGGTGCAGGCGGTGTATGTGCCTGCTGACGACTTGACGGATCCGGCCCCAGCAACCACCTTTGCCCACCTTGACTCGACGGTGGTATTGTCCCGCAGCTTGGCAGCCAAGGGTATCTATCCGGCGGTGGATCCCCTGGATTCCTCTTCCACCATCCTGCAGGCGGACATTGTGGGCGAAGAGCACTACAACACCGCCCGGGCAGTGAAGCAAACGCTGCAGCGCTACAAAGAGCTGCAAGATATCATCGCCATCCTGGGGCTGGACGAGCTGTCGGAAGAGGACAAGCTGGTGGTGGCCCGCGCCCGCCGCATCGAGCGTTTCCTGTCCCAGCCGTTCTTCGTGGCGGAGGTATTCACCGGCTCCCCCGGCAAGTATGTGAAATTGGCAGACACCATCAAGGGCTTTCAGCGCATTTTGTCGGGGGAATTGGACAATCTGCCGGAGCAAGCCTTCTACTTGGTGGGCACCATCGAAGAGGCCATCGAGAAAGCCGAGAAGCTCAAGTCCAAGTGATCCCTCACCCCCAGCCCCTTTCCC
>NZ_JANSHQ010000368.1:0-1486 GCF_047461715.1 Synechococcus sp. R8-2
CCCCAAGCGCTCCGCGCCGCTGCCCTTACCCCCAGTTTCTCTCTGGGAGAGGGAGTTAGGAATCGACATAACGAACCGTTTCACTGCTGTTTGAAATAACTAACTATAATTTGTGACCAGGCCGGTACCCTCCCAGTTGCCGTGGGGTTGAGTCCTGAGCCGAGGTGATCTAGGCTTCAAAAGTGGAGGGATCCCTCCAATTCATTGCTTGACTGGTGTGTGGCGGCATGGCAGGACACAGCAAGTGGGCCAACATTAAACGGCAAAAGGCCCGTGTAGATGCCAAAAAGGGCAGCCTCTTTACCAAACTCTCGCGGGCCATCATCGTGGCAGCTCGCAACGGCTTGCCAGATCCGGATGGGAATTTTCAGTTGCGGGCGGCAGTGGAGAAAGCCAAAGCAGCGGGGATGCCCAGCGAAAACATTGAACGAGCCATTGCCAAGGGAGCCGGCAACTGGAGCGACGACAGCCCCCTGGAAGAAGTTCGCTACGAGGGCTACGGCCCCGGTGGGGTGGCTGTGTTGATCGAGGCCATGACCGACAACCGCAACCGCACGGCTGCCGAGGTGCGAGAAGCCTTCAGCAAAACCGGCGGCAGCTTGGGAGAAGCCGGCTGCGTGAGCTGGCTGTTCCGGCAAAAAGGGGTGATCAGCCTGGAGGAGGTGTTGGATCCCGAAGCCCTGTTGCTGGCGGTGGCGGAAGCGGGAGGAGACGACTTCAAGGTGGAAGGCACAGGAGCAGAGGTGTACTGCGACTACTCTTTGCTGGAGCAGGTGGCCACCTACCTGAAAAAAGAGGGCTACCCAGTGCAAGATGCGGCCATCCGCTGGATCCCATCCACTGAGGTGCATGTGGAGGATCCCGATACGGCCAAGTCAGTGCTTGCCCTGATGGAGCGTCTCGACAACCTAGACGATGTGCAGAATGTCTATGCCAATTTCGAGATCGACGAGGCGGTGATGGAAAGCCTGGCCTGAGAACAGGCTGCCATCATCTTCCGAGAAAGGGAAACCTTCAACAGAAGCATCCGTCAGCGGAGCTTAACGGCGGTGCCGGCGGCGGTAACGAGGATCATTGTCGTGCTCATGTTGGTATGAATGCTAACGCCTAGGATGCCATTTGCTCCCAAACGTTTGGCTCGCTGCTCCAACTCTTCCAAAACCTTTTTCTGGGCATTCTCGAGAACTTCTTCATAGGTTCTTGTGCGTCCCCCGATGATGTTGCGGAGGGTAGCAAGGAAGTCCCGTAGAACATTGGTGCCATAAACTACCTCGGCGGTAACAATGCCCAAGTAACGCTCAACCTCTCTACCTTGGAGCACGTCTGTAGTGGTCAGCAGCATGGCTTGCTTCCTGGGTCAACACCCACCAAGATAGTCGGGATCCTCAACCTTTGGAATCGGGTTCTTGCCCTGTGTTTTCAGCAGAGTGGCGATATGTCGAAGGGCGACCAATCCCTACAGATAACCGTTCCACAACGCATAGTC
>NZ_JANSHQ010000369.1:0-1584 GCF_047461715.1 Synechococcus sp. R8-2
CGGATCGGCTTCATCCGGTAAACCGGCTCGTTCTCGCGGCTGATCCCTTTCTCAAAGCCAGCAGCGGCAGCGCGAGCGCGACCGGCATGCCACAGGTGGCCGACAAAGAACAGGAAGCCGAAGATGAAGTTGTGAGCGGCCAACCAGGTGCGGGGGCTGGTGAAGTTCACCGTGTTGATTTCAGTAGCCACACCACCCACCGAGTTCAGGGATCCCAGCGGCGCATGGGTCATGTACTCCACTGCACGGCGGGCTTGCCAGGGCTGAATGTCGTTTTTCAGCTTATCCAGATCCAACCCATTGGGGCCCAGCAGCGGCTCTTTCCAGGGAGCGCGCACATCCCAGAAGCGCATCGTCTCGCCGCCGAAGATGATCTCGCCCGTGGGGGAGCGCATCAGGTATTTACCCAGACCGGTGGGACCTTGGGCTTGGCCAATGTTCGCCCCCAGGCGCTGGTCGCGCACGATGAAGGTGAGGGCTTGCGCTTGCGAGGCTTCTGGGCCAGTGGGGCCGTAGAACTCGCTGGGGTAGACGGTGTTGTTGAACCAGATGTAGCAGGTGGCAATGAAGCTCATCAGCGAAACCGCCGCCAAGCTGTAGGAGAGATAGGCCTCCCCAGACCAGATAAAGGCGCGGCGAGCCCAACCAAAGGGCTTGGTGAGGATGTGCCAAATCCCACCGGCAATGCAGATGATGCCAATGTAGATGTGGCCGCCGATTACATCCTCCATGTTGTCGACGCTGATGATCCAGCCTTCCCCACCAAAAGGAGATTTGAACAGGTAGCCGAAGATCACGGCGGGGTTCAAGGTGGGGTTGGTAATTACCCGCACATCGCCACCCCCTGGAGCCCAGGTGTCATAGACACCGCCAAACCACATGGCCTTGGCCACCAATAGGAAAGCCCCCAACCCCAACAGGATCAGGTGGATCCCCAGGATGGTGGTCATCTTGTTCTTGTCTTTCCAGTCGTAGCCGAAGAAGGGGAAAGACTGCTCCAGAGTTTCTGGGCCGCGAATGGCGTGATAAATGCCCCCCAACCCCAGCACGGCGCTGGAGATCAGGTGCAGCACCCCGATGACAAAGTAGGGGTAGGTGTCAATCACCTCGCCCCCCGGGCCAACCCCCCAGCCCAGAGTGGCCACGTGGGGCATCAGGATCAGGCCCTGCTCATACATAGGCCGATCCGGCGTGAAGTGAGCCACCTCAAACAGCAGCATCGCCCCCGCCCAGAAGACGATCAGGCCAGCGTGGGCCACATGGGCGCCCAAAAGCCGACCGGAGAGATTAATCAAGCGGGCATTCCCAGCCCACCAGGCAAATCCGCCTTGGGTGCGATCTTGCACCACTGCAGAACCAAATGTTGTCGAGGTCACAGAGACCAACCTCCAATGATAGTCAGGAACAAGAGACACCAAAAAAAGTTTAGTTAACGCGAGCGCCTGCCGTTGGGCTCCCTGTCCACTGGGATCCGCGGCAGGGGATCCCTTGGGCAAGCGCTCATCCTCACAGAGCAGATCTCTAGGGATCTACCGCAGCTAAAGTCGAGCGAGCTCAGTGGGTTTAGAGCGCATTGCCGCGGGG
>NZ_JANSHQ010000370.1:0-3690 GCF_047461715.1 Synechococcus sp. R8-2
TTGGCAGTGCCTCTGCTGCTGAGATCGACCGGCTCAACATTCGCCAGGCCACGGTGCTAGCCATGCAGCGGGCTTTGGCCAAGTTGGATCCAATCGAACACATTTTGCTGGATGGATTGCCGCTGGCCGAGCTGGGATCCCGGCAAACGGCCCTGGTCAAGGGGGATCACATCAGCCTCTCCATTGCCGCTGCTTCAGTTGTGGCCAAAGTCTGGCGAGATGCCTTGATGCAGAGCTGGGATCGGCAGTACCCCGGCTACGGCTGGCGCACCAACGCTGGCTATGGCACGCGGGAGCACCGACTGGCGTTGCAGAACTTGGGGCCCACCCCGCAGCACCGCCGCAGCTTTGCCCCCTTGGCAGAACTGAAAGTCAGCAGATATGATGGTTAATGCAGTTGCATTGCCCACGTAGCTCAGTGGACTAGAGCACTGGGTTCCGGTCCCAGGTGTCGGAGGTTCGAATCCTTTCGTGGGCGTCTTCAGACATACAAGTTCAGCCATATAAGTGGGCAACATACTCTCCGTACCCGTTGTAGGGCAAGGTGGGAACGATTTGCCACTGGGAACGGGATCCGAAACCGATCAAGACTTCCTGCTCCTGTGACCAGCGGGGGTGGGGCACCCTAGGATCCACATTGGCCTCAAATCCATACTCCTCAGGGGCGAGGGTATTCCAAAACGTGGAGGGTTGATGATCCAAAAGCTCGATTTTGACGATGGATTTTCCCCCCTTAAAGCCATACTTCCAGGGAACCACCATGCGAATTGGCGCTCCGTGCTGTTTGGGCAACGGCTTGCCATAAACGCCGAGGGCAAAAAAGGCCAACTCGTTGGCCATTTCCTCGATCCGCAACCCTTCCGTGTAGGGCCAAGGCAAGTTGGGGGGCCAGATTGGGCCAGGCATAATTTCCGGATCGTAAAAGGAAGTGAAGCGGACAAATCGAGCCGTCGGCAAAGGATCCACCCGTTCCAGCAGCAGCCGCATCGGAAAGCCCAACCACGGCACCACCATCGCCCAGGCTTCCACACAACGAAAGCGGTAGATGCGCTCTTCGAGGGGAAAGTGAAACAGATCTTCCAAGCCCAACCGCTGAGGATGCCGCACCAGCCCGCCAATCTCGACAGTCCAGGGATCCGTGGGCAAAGCCTGTGCAGCCCGCCAGACGCGCTTTCCGGAGCCAAACTCGTAAAAGTTGTTGTAACGAGTAGCTACAATCTCCTCGGTGACGGGCCTGCCCACATCCGAAAAGTGGGGGTTGAGTGGGATCCCCCTCAGCTCTCGTTCTACCGAGGGAGCAGCTCCCCTGCTACCAAACCCAAAAATAGAAAAACTGGCTCCCACCCCAACGGATCCCAGTTGCGCTAGAAATTGCCGCCGGCTGAAAAACATCTCTTCTGGAGTGACCTGTGCCTCTCGTTGCCAGGGGTGAGGAACTCGGATCCCGAACATCCATCAGCCATCCTTTGATTCAGAGTCAGGGAAAAAGTCTGCCGCCCGAACTACTACATCCTAAACGGATCTAAGCCGACATTCCCCGAGCTCGTTTCCAGCGCTGCCCCATGTGTAGTCATTTCAAATGTAGTCATTTCAAACAGCAATGAAACGATTTGTTATGTCTGTCCCTGGCTCCCCTCTCCTTTTGAGAGAGGGGTTGGGGGTGAGGGAAACCCTGCAGGCTGGGATGATCGGTGACGAAATCACGGTATAGCCGTGTTGGCTGAGTCCGTGCTGCTGGAAAAAAGTGTGGGGATCAGCTAAGGACTTGAGCTGGGCTCCGGCAAAACGTAGATGGACTCCACTTGCCGCCCTGCCGATGGCACTGCTTGGATGGTGCCCTTGTCGATGTGGTAAATGACCTTCTCTGCTTGCAACTGATTCTCCCCTTGGTTGATGATGACCTGGCCCTCCAGCTCAATGCGTTGCTCCTGGCTGTAATACACAGCTCTTTGGGCGCGGGCCGTAAGCCGCTCGGCAGGAAAACTGAGGGTGACATTGCCAATGGCCGTAAAAACCCCTGTGTTGGCGTTGGCCTCCTGCACATCGGCGCTGATGCTGATGGCACGAGGATTTTGACCCCAGGCCGGGATTCCAAGGGCCAGCACCACACCCACAGCCCAGCCCAGCGTCCCTAGCCGCTGCCAACCCTTCCGGTCAAACGCCATCTCCAAAGCCATGCCCCATCACCCCGTCAAACCACCACAGCAGCCAGTCTAGCCCGTCAATCCAGGTCACAATGGCGGGGGGCAGCCTATGGGTCCGTTCCCTTTCCCCCCTGGGGCAGAGCTTGGGCAAGCTGTCTTTCCAATTCGGCAACCCGCTGCATGAGCTGTCGGTTGGCTTCCAGCAGCTCCCGCGCCTGGCTGTTGAGGTAGGGATCCGATTCCCACCAATTGATGCCGATCTCCTTGGCCTTATCCACCGAAGAAATCAGCAGGCGAATGCGCACATTCAGCAACTCCACATTGCCCACCGAAACGGTGATGTCTCCGGCGATCACAATGCCCTTATCCAGCACCCGCTCCAGCACATCGGCCAGCGAGGAGCCGTGAGTAGCCGTGGTCAAGGGTTGAGAGCTAATCGGCACAGGGTTAATCGACCTCCAAAGCGTACCAACAGGCAAAAGACTCAGCCAGGCAGTTGGTCTAGCAGATAATTCAGCAACTGGGATCCCTCTTCATAGCGCTTGCCGGCTCGCGGCAACAGCACATCCGCACACAAAGCGCGAAAATCGGCATTCTCTTTGCTAACTGCCAGCTCATGTTCCTTGACAATGCGCCCGATCATCAAACAACTGCGCAGGCTGGGGTGGCGCGTCAGATCCAACTTGCGGCGAAAAGCCCGCACAATGTGGACGATCTTGAGGGCGTCGGGGCCGGATAAGCCTATTCGCGAGGTGAGAATTTCCTTTTCGGTCTCGATGTCCGGCTCCCCCATATCGATGGTGATCATCCGATCCAGCAGCGCATCTTGGGCCCTGTGAACCCCGGTATATTCCTCCGGGTTAGAGGTAAAAATGGCCCGGAACTGGGGATGCACCCGCAGATATTCCGAGCGGTTGCTGTCCGGCGGCAACACCAGCAGCCTCTCCTCCAAGGCACTCAGGAGAGCATTGTTGGCCTCAGGGCGGGAGCGATTGAACTCGTCGTAGATGAGGGTAAACCCCTCTCGGCAAGCCAAGGTGAGGCGGGCATCCACCCAGCGCTGCTGCACATCCTCCTCCGTCTTCACCACCGAGTGAATGAAGTTGTCCACCACCCGCCGATGGGTAAAACCGGTGCGCCCCCCGATGAGGTCGGAAGAATCGAAGCGGTCATCCCCATAGATCAGCATGATGGGGCGGCCCAGCAGGCTGGCCAGATGCATCGCCAAAGTGGTTTTGCCCGTACCCGAAGGCCCCCGCAAATGCACCGCAAAGCCCGATTGCAAATAGCGCAAAGCGCGGCGAGTAATCCGCTCAATATAGGGGGTGTTCACGAACTGGCGGGGACGCGCCTGCAGAACCGTGGCCATGGAGATACTCAACCTCTTTGCTGCCCTAGACTCCTTTGCCTTGACTATAGCCCGGATGTTCTTCCTGCGCTCGGCACAACTAAACTGCGACCGCCCCCGACACCATGCGCCGCAGCGTAGCCAAGATTTCCGAGGGATCCACCCCCAGATCCACCGCGCCGCGGGCCAACAAATCCC
>NZ_JANSHQ010000371.1:0-7254 GCF_047461715.1 Synechococcus sp. R8-2
TATGCGTTTGGGCGACGGGCCGGAATTAGCGATACGGCCTTGCGCAGCTACCTGAAGGGATCCGTGCCCAGCATTGACAAGGCCGTGAAAATTGCCCAAGTGGGCCAGGTCAACCTCAATTGGCTGATTACAGGGGAGGGATCCCCGCAGTTGCATCCCGACGCGAAAGCAGAGTATGTGTATGTGCCTTTTGTCGATGTAGCCGCCTCTGCCGGAGCGGGGGTGTTGGTGCGCGAAGAATCGATCGAATCGGTGGTTGCTTTTGAGCGAAACTGGCTGCGGACATACTTGAAGGGAAATCCTGCCGAGCTGAGCCTGATTCGGGTGCAGGGGGATAGCATGTCTCCCACCTTGGAGGATGGCGACTGGATCTTTGTGGAGCGGCAAGAGGGTGGAGACCTGGGCTGTGAAGGCATTTACGTCTTTCAGATGGATGGAGATCTGTTGGTCAAACGGCTGCAGCGCCTGCCTGGGTCCCAGGTGAAGGTGATCAGCGACAATCCCCGCTTTCCCCCCTTTGTGGCGGATTTGGCGGATCCCATCAACGGCCTAACCCTCATAGGGCGTTATCGAGGTCGCATCAGTTTTGATTAGCCTCTGGCAGCAGATGGCGGAAAGTGGCAGCTTGACCGACCGAGAATCCCCTTGGCGAGATCGGGTCGCCGGTTAGGATGGGTCTTGAGGGTTGAGTTGAGAGGAGTTCCTGCTCCTTGCCTGCGCCCATCCAGCCGGAGGTTTGCCTGCAATGGCTCGTTCGTCCCAGCTCCTAACAGTCGCTCTCCATTCCCTAAGCGGGATCCTCTTGGTCAGCAGCGGAATCTGGGTCGGGATGGTGCTTCCCCAGCAGGCCCAACCTCAGCCCCAGCCGGAGACCAACATCTCTCCCACTCAACCCGCTTCTCCCACACCACCGATCCTGCCCACCTTGGCCCCGCCCCAGGCCAATCCTCCGGTGGCCAGCCCAACAGCAGATGCAGATCCAGAGGAAAATCATGAGAGCCCCACGGATCTGGAGGCAGAGATTCGGGAGATCCGCCAGCAGGTGATCCAGCTCTTGATCAGAATTGAGGAATTGGAGTCGCGGCTGCAACGGCTGCGTTCTCAAACAGCCCCTGAGCCTGTCAGGGAATCTTCCACTGCTGCTGAGATCGCTCCAGGGGCAGAAAGCGCCTCTGCGCCCACCCCGGCTCCGACCACAACGCCAACCTCCTTTCAGGTGGGAACCCAAACCATCAGCCTGCCGGGCGATTTGCTGTTCGATTTTGACAAAGCCGAGATTCGACCTGAAGCAGCCTCGCTGTTGGCCCAGGTGGCCAAGTCCTTGGAAGCTATGCCCGGCGCCCGCGTTCAAGTGAATGGCCACACCGATAACATCGGGCCCTTAAACTACAACTTGGCCCTTTCTCTGCGCCGCGCCAATGCGGTTAAGGACTATTTGACGAAGCTGCTGCCGGAAGGCCATCCCATCAGTTGGACAACCTCTGGCTTTGGTCCCACCTTGCCCGTTGCCGATAACGACACAGAAGCCGGACGGCAGCGGAACCGCCGTGTGGATTTGGTCATCGCTCCCTAGCTGCACCCCCCAAAGTGGGGGATGACACGTCCCAGCAGGGCTCTGGTCTAGAATCTGGTAGGGTCAATCCGGCCAGGATTGATGGGTGCAGGTTAAATCCTTATCGTTGGGGTTCGGTTTTGAACGCGGCAGGGATCCCTCTGGACAAGAGGCAAACGTTTGCGCTGAGGGTTGACACAACCCTGGACGCGCTTGACCAGGTTTTGACCTGGTTTGAGTCTTTCCGAAATGCGGGCATCCCGGATCCCATTTGGGCGGAATGTCAGTTGGCTTTGGTAGAGGGGTTTACCAACGCCGTTCGCCACGCCCACCGCGCTCTGCCGGAAAGTACGCCCATCGACATTGAGCTGCTGCTGATGCCGCAAGGGCTGGAGTTGCGCATCTGGGATCAGGGGCAGGAGTTTGATCTGGAGGGATTTGCTCGGAACTTGTCGGATCCCACATCGCCCAACGCCAATCTTGAGTCCGAGGGGGGACGGGGTATTTTGCTGATGAAAGCTCTCTCTACTCACCTCAGCTACAGCCGCCAAGCGGATGGTCGCAACTGCCTGTTGATCGGCAAGCGCTTCGACGATCCTGGATCTCGCCCGCGTCTGTCGGTGCCGGGCTTAGGCGAGCAGACCACCGCTTAACTTGCGAATAGCTGAGCTGGCCACATCGCTGTAGCGCAGTTCACCGGCCAAGATCTGGCCCATGCGCCGAGTGGCTCCCGGTCGTTTGACGCCCACCCTGTAGCCCACGCCCGGAAAGCGATAGAACAACGCCGCAATCCGCTTAGCCCAGCGCATTTCTGAGCCCCATTCCTGCTGCACGCGGGCAGAGTAGTTCGCCAGAGCTTCTGTATCCCCGCCTAGAGCTTGATCGATGGCCTGGGCCGCCAACATGCCGGTGAGAAGGGACGGGCGGATCCCTTCAGCGGTAAACGGATCGATGACGCAGGCGGCATCTCCCACCAAGAGGGCATTTTGGGTGTGTAGCGGTTGATCTTCGTCCCAGAGGCAGATGGGATGGCCAAACGGCTTGACCGATTTCAAGTCCACACCAAAGCTTTGGGCATATTGGGCGGCAATTTCCCGCAGGTTTTGTTTTTCTCCACCCCGAAAGGTGCCGGCTCCAATTGAGTAGCCATCGGCCTTGGGGAAGTTCCAGATGTAGCCATTGCTCACGGCACCGAAGTCAAAATGGGCGGCTGCAGTTTGCGGCTGCGAGAGGGGCACTTCTGCTTCCAAGGCGGCAGCCAGGCGACGACGGCGTTCCTGAAAGCCCAGCCACTTGGCCATCGAGCCTTTTGCCCCATCGGCCCCAATCACGTACCGACCCCAGACCGGGCCGGCGGATGTCATCACCTGCCAGTGGTCACTTTGCCACTCAAGGCCGGAGACGGGGCATTCTGCCTGGAGCGCAGCCCCTTGCTTTTGCGCCTGCTGAATCAAGTAGTGGTCGAAAATATCCCGCCGCACCATCCAAACGGGCTCTTTCAAATCCAAATCGACCACCACCGGATCGCCGCCGCGCCAGGTGTAGCGGATTTGCCGGATCTTGAGGGAAATGGCGGGGCCAAAGTCGAAGTCAAACCAAGCCGCCACCATAGGAGAAACGCCGCCCCCACAGGGTTTGTAGCGGGGCAAGGGATCCTTTTCCAGAACCAGCACCGAGCGTCCCCGCTTGGCCAGATGGTAGGCGGCAGATCCTCCAGCAGGGCCGGCGCCGACGATGACACAGTCGTAGAGTTGCGGCATGGTTTTCGATACTCCAGGCCCCCCCATCCTGGGTTCTGCTCACCAGCTTCTAGCCTATTATGGCTACAGCGAATTGCCTGCACGTTGCTTGCCTTTTTGTCGGGAAGACCATGCGAATTCGCTGGCAGCGCCTTGCCAACCAGCCCTCAGCTTGCTACTGTGCCGCCTGCGGAAAGCGTTTTGCGGGCGGGAAGCGAGTTCGTCACCTATTCAACGATAAGGGGTTGGATCTCGGCCCCCTTTGCCCAGCGTGCTTTGCCCTTCCCCCAGAGCAGTTGCGAGAACAAATCCGCCGCTACGCCTATTTGATTCGCCTAAATCGTCTGCGGCATCCCGGCAGCCAAGACCACGCCCATCATCTGGAGCAAGCGGCCCGGGAGCGCTCCATTCGTTATCCGGGCCTGTGGGGCTGGCTGCGGCAGTGGTGGTAGCGTTGGCAAGGGGATTGGGCATTCTGGAAAAGATGCAGGAAAATCAGGAGAGGTTGCCTTCGGGATCCCAGATCCATCTCGATTTTCCAGACCCGTTGGCTCGTTTGATCTTGTTGGTTGAGGAGCCCCCATGCACGACCTGGACAGTTTGCCAGAACCGGTAGCCGATGCTCTGATCAAAAGCCTGCTTACGGATGTGGAACGGCTGATCAACCAGCACGGCCTGTCAGAGGTTCTGGTGGGGTTGGCCATGTATTGCAACGTGCAGTTCAAGGCCAAGTTCAACAAGCCCAACCGCACGGAGAAGGATGAGGAGTTGGGGTTTTATTTCCGCGACGCCGCCAAAGCTCTGGAGGTGGCTGCCAGCCTTACCTATCGCACCATCGACCGCTCCCAACCTGCCCGGCCCAGCACCTAGCCGCCGGGATCCCTTTTTAGCTCTCACCCCCAACCTCTCTCAGGAAGAAAAAAGGGAGCCGGCGATCCATTGAGGATCTTAAGGATCTTGGGGTGGCAAGGGATCCCCCTGGGTTTTTATGCTGGTGGGCAACAAGTTGCATTGAGGCTGAGCGTGAGAATCGTCTGGGAACGCAGCATTTACGGGGGCAATGGCCGAGTGCCCTGCATTATCTGTGGGGGATGGGCCAACCCCATCCAGAAAAAAGGGCACCAAGTGTTGCTGGCGGTGGTCTATAACGACCGCGGGCAAATCTACGGGGAAGTCTGCCGCAGCTGCCTCGGTTTGGGGGCCAAAGGCATCAAAGAGTGCCTGCAAGAGCGGATCGCCCGTTTGCGCAAGCAACTGGAAGATTTGGAAGAGCTAGAGCAGGGAGAGGTGCAACTGCCTACATTGGAGCAGGAGTTGAGCGCCTATTTGGATTGAGGACTACACCCCTCTGAAAAACTTACGAAACCCCAATAGGAGGTGACGTCTCTGATTTCTTCCTGCTTCCACGACCCATGACTGGTAGCGGAGTTGGCCTCTATGGTCGTTTCAGGTTAGTCTGAGACGCCCGAGCTACTGAGAAAAGCCCCGCCCTACCGCTATGGGGAAGTAAGCTAACGGCGCGCAGAGGACGTCAACAACCTTGGTCAGCAAATATGGACGGAGAGGGAGGGATTCGAACCCTCGACGGAGCTTTTGGGCCCCGTAACTTCTTAGCAGGAAGCCGCTTTCGACCACTCAGCCACCTCTCCAGGGCCAGGAAGGGCACTGGCAAGCTGGGATCCAGCCACCAGTTCACTCATTGTAGGGGATGGGATCCCACCCGGCAACTGCCCCCTGACCCGCCCTGCAAAGACTCCGTCCCGCTATCGCGATCAGCCGGGATCCCTCCTGGGGTTGGGTGAGTCTAGCTCACCACCTGCAGGTAAATATCGAAGCTGCCGCTATTGTCGCCGTAGCTGCCCTTGGCGTCATTGATGTTGAAGGCAATATCCAGGTTGGGATCCAGATCCACCTCTTGGGGCTGCTCTGGCGAGGACTCGAAAACCTGATGGGCCACCAGTTGGGCGTTGGGTTGAAACAGCACAATCCCGTAGCGGCAGAGGCCCGGGTAGCGCCACTCCTCAGGGGTCGGGATCCCTTTGCCAATGGGCGAGCGGATGCTGGTGGAAAACGAGAAGCCATAGCGCCAAGCCACATTCCTGGGGAAAAAGCGGATACGGCTGGCCCGCAACGGACGCCCTTGCCAGCGTAAAATGTTGCCCGCCTCTTGGTTCACCCGCAGGTCACGGAAAGCCATCCAAGCCTGTAAAGCTTCTTCTTCAGGTTGGATCCCTTCGATGGCCAGGGCCTGGCTCCAATCCAAGTCACTGCCATCGCAGGTGATCTGCCGCGGAATTTGCGCCAAATCCAGTTGTGCCAACCCCA
Source organism: Synechococcus sp. R8-2 (assembly GCF_047461715.1). NCBI lineage: Bacteria > Bacillati > Cyanobacteriota > Cyanophyceae > Synechococcales > Synechococcaceae > Synechococcus > Synechococcus sp. R8-2. Next base: position 5,617 of record NZ_JANSHQ010000371.1, read on the forward strand.
GGGTATCAGACGCAGATTGGGTAAACATCTATCTCTCCTGTTTCCATCTGATTTTTCAAAATGACTCCAGAAAGGATGGGCTCCCTCCCCAGAGATTGAGGAGCCGCAGGGATCCCAAAAATGTGTCTAGGGAAGGGTTGTAAGAGACCCCCATCCACATCCCTGCTGCTGGATGGAGAATGTCAGATGCACGATGACCAACGGAGTTGAAAACCTCAAGCTCTTGCCCGACCGACGAGAGACTGGGAGTTCAAGCTCCTTTAGCAGATAGATCAACGTTACTTGATGAATAAGAGCTATTCCCGAAAAGATAGCCCTTTGCAATACTTTTTTAGGGAACCTTAGGGAGTTGTTAATTCCCTGTGACTCGGCTGCCAATGAAGGCCGGAACCCAAATCCAGGTTTGCCGCAGATCTTCCAGAAGCTTGTATTTTGGAACACATTAATGGTGTAATCCCCTGTTAAGCACTCTTGCGCTCGACCCCTGGGCTCTGCAGCGGCTTTCCACAGCCCAGAGCGCCCTGACAAGCGTTTTTGGTAAGATCACCCCTACAGGTCTCCCAGGGTGCCCGGCGCCCACGGCATGCACGACAACCCTACTTCCCTCTCTTCTGATTTCGAAGTCATCTCTCTGTCCAATCCTCAACAGGCCATGTCTTTGGCGGGCACTCAGGAGGCCAACCTGAGGTGGATCAGTCGCTCCAGCGGTGCTTCTGTAACGCTGCGCGGACAAGACCTGTACCTGAAAGGCACTCCCCAACAGCGGCAGCAGGTGCGGCAATGGCTAGAATTGCTGAGGCCGCTTTGGCAAACTGGGCACCCCGTCACTGTGATCGATGCAGAGCAAGCTTTTCGCGCCCTCTCCGGACAAGAGGTTGCCGCCTACCAGCAAGCACAAGCAGGGATTTTGGCCCGCACCCGCAAAGGGGAGCTTATCCGACCGAAAACGCCCCGCCAACAGGAGTACGTGCGAGCCATTCGCACCCACGACCTCTGCTTTGGCATTGGACCGGCGGGCACAGGAAAAACCTATCTGGCTGCCGTTGTGGCCATTGCTGCCCTACAAAACCGGGAGTACGAGCGTTTGATCTTGACTCGCCCGGCTGTGGAGGCGGGAGAAAAACTGGGGTTTTTGCCGGGGGATCTGGTGGAAAAGGTGGATCCCTATCTGCGGCCCCTTTACGATGCCCTGTTCGAGTTTATCGACCCGGCCAAGCTGCCGCAGTTGATGGAGCAGGGGGTGATCGAGGTGGCGCCGCTGGCCTATATGCGAGGCCGTACTTTGAGCAATGCCTTCATCATTTTGGACGAAGCCCAGAACACCACCCCCGAGCAGATGAAGATGGCCCTCACGCGGCTGGGATTCCGGTCGCGTATGGTGGTTACCGGGGATCTCACCCAAACGGATCTGGGCAAACATCGCACGTCGGGCTTGGCCGCCGCGGAGCGTATTCTGACAGGGGTAGAGGGGGTTGCCTTTTGCTACTTCGACCAGCGGGATGTGGTGCGCCACCCTCTGGTGCAGCGGATTGTCGATGCCTACGCCCGCTACGAGGGGCAGTCGTGAGGCTGAGGGTGCTCTTTTTCGACGCTGTGGGCACTTTGTTTCGGGTGCGGGGCAGCGTGGGCCAGGTTTAC
>NZ_JANSHQ010000372.1:0-2051 GCF_047461715.1 Synechococcus sp. R8-2
GTCAGCGGTGCGGAGCACTTTGCTACCGGCCTGGGATCCTGGCTGCTGGTGGCGCTGGGGGAGACAAACTCCTCGCAGGCGGGAGCTTTGGGAGTTTTGATCTTGGGGGCAGAAGCGGGCAAGGTTTGGGATCCCGACGAGCGGGCGGCTGTGATGTTGATCGCCCAGACCTGCGGCTGGACGGTGCGGCGCTTGCTCTGGATGCAAACTTTGCAAGAGCAGCAGGAGGTGCTCAGGGAGTTGAACTGGTACAAACACCGCCGCCTGATGGACATGCAGAATGCCCTTCTGGACAGCCTGCGCCGCCTGGGTCAGGTGCCGGAGATTCCCGGAGACGAAGCCACCCGCTGGCAAAAGGTGGTGGAGATCGGCAGAGGGCTGCGGGATCTGACCGTCTCCACAGGGCCGTTGTTGCAGTCGGAAACTTGGCAGGTGCAGCCGCAGTCGCGGTCGGTGCCCTTGGCAACCTTGGTGCGCAAAAGCCTGCGCCGGGTGGAGGGCCTGACCCAAAAACGCAAGCTGTGGCCGCGGGCCCATGGGGACATGAGCATTGCCGTCCAGGGGGATCCCGAACGACTGGAGATGGTGCTCTGGGAGGTGTTGACAGCCGCTATTTTGCGCAGCCCGGAAGGGGGGCGGCTGGATCTGTGGAGCCAAGCCAGCGTTCGCGATAGCGATGCGGAGCCCTTTGGCTATGCAGAGCTGCTGGTGGTGGATCAGGGCAGCTTCGACCCTCACCTGATGGCCGCCCTTCAGTTGGATCCGAACCAGGTGATCTACGCGGATCCTCTGCTCAAGTCGCCTCTATCGGTAAGTCCTGGTCTGGAACTCAGCCTGTGTCAACGGGTGGTGCAGCGGATGGGGGGCCAGCTCTCCTTTTACCTCTCTTCCGATGGGCGTTGTGTCTCTCGGCTGCTCCTGCCGATGGGCAGCGACGAGCCCCATCCCCCTGGGTAGGAAAAAGCTGTGTTGCCGGTCACCTTAGGGGGACAAGGTTCTGAGCAGCCAAAACAGGGGCAGTAGAGCCAGTAGGCCGCGATCCAGCCGCCGCAGTTGTAGGCGGTGCCAGCGCAGGGGATGGTCTGGGCCGGTCAGCCCACGGGCCTGCATTGCCATAGCCGTCTGTTCGGCACGCAGGAGCAAGTTTTCAAAAAAGCGCTCCACCAAGGCCAGCAGGGTTTGCATCCCGCCCCGGAAACTCAGGGATCCCCAGCGCACATCCCGAGTTCGCACCGCCCGCGCCAAGTTTTGCACCTCTTCCATCACCAAAGGCAGAAAGCGCAGCGCCAAGGTGAGGGTGAGAATTACTTCGGCAATCGGCCAGCTCCAACGCTTGAGAGGCTGCAACCATTGGCCGATCCCCTCGGCAATTTCTTCGGGGGCTGTGGTCAACAGAAACAAATGGGTAGCGTAGAGCAACGTAAAAATGAGGGTGCCCAGCCGCAGCGCCACCGATAGAGAACGGCGGGAGACCTGAAAGGTTCGTCCCAATAGGGAAAACTGAACCAGGCGGTAGCGATAAGGAGTTTGCCAGGCACGGGTTTGCGCCCGCCAGGCACGGTCTGGGGATCCCTGTTCTACGGCCAAGTCGAAGTGCCCTGCACCGCTAACGGGAACAGCGGGGATCCCGGTCAGCCCATAGCCCACCACCTGCATATCCTGCCGTTGCGATTGGGGAAAAACCCCCAATCCATCCGGCGCCAAGCTGGTGATCCCAAAGGTGAGCAGGCTCAGGGCCAGCACCAGGGAGAGTTGGCCCGACCAAACCCGGCGCGGCAGACGGGCCGCCACAGTTAGCAGCAGAAGAGCCACCACCACGGCCAAGCGCCAACCATTGCCGGCCAAAATGGGGCTGAGGAGAAAGCTGAGCAGCCAGGCCAGCTTAACCCGCGGATCCAGGCAATGTAGCCAGGTGCGAGGCTCTTCCAGATAAATCCCCAGCGGGGCATTGCGCAGAATATCCACAACAGTTGAGAAGGAAGCAGACTATACCCCTTAAAAGGGCGGGACCGAGAACTCCATCCCCGTAGCGCGGTCGCAGCAGCGTTGCG
>NZ_JANSHQ010000373.1:0-2397 GCF_047461715.1 Synechococcus sp. R8-2
TATCACTTGGATCCCAGAACCGATTTCATGACAGACCGGTATCGTCAATATGCCGATGTGTTTCGACACATTCCCACCGGACTTGAGGATGCAGCCCGACAAATCCTGCAGGATCAGCTAGATATTTTGGTGTATTTGGAGATTGGTCTTTCACCTCTTATTCTGCAACTGGCTTCCCTGCGACTGGCACCGATACAGTGCTCCACTTGGGCTCATCCTATAACTTCTGGACTTTCTACGATTGACTATTTCCTCTCCAGCGATTTAATGGAGCCAGAGGATGCTCAAGAACATTATAGTGAAGCCCTGATTCGTTTACCTCATTTGGGCACTTGCTTCGAAAAGCCGGTTTTGCCTCAGCAAAAGCGCTATCGAGAGGATTTCGGCCTGCGCAGAAACGCAGTGGTTTACCTAGCTTGTCAATACTTGGGTAAATATCTGCCCCAATATGACTATCTTTTTGCCGCTATTGCTCAGCGGGTGCCCAACGCTCAATTTGTTTTTTTGGCTCTGCCCAATGCTGCTATTGCCCGACAATTTCGGGAACGGCTCACCCAGGCTTTTTCTTTGTATGGCCTCAATGTAGAAGACCACTGCCTGATCCTGCCCGGATTGGATTATCAAGACTACTTGGATCTCAACCGCTGTGCCGATCTTATGTTAGATTCCTATGGCTGGTCAGGTGGGATCACCACCTTAGAGGCCGTTGCGGTCGGATTGCCTGTGATCACTTGCCCTGGAAAGCTGATGCGGGGGCGGCATACCTATGCCATTCTCAAAAGAATGGAGCTGGACAGCTTAATTGCCTCGGATCTGAAAAGCTATGAGGATTTGGCCGTAAAACTGGGATCCGATTCTGAGTTTCGCTACCACATGGCTGAGGAGGTTCGGCAGCGATGCCACCTACTCTTCGAAGATCGAGAATGTGTGGCAGCCCTGGCCCATTTCTTCCTCACCAGGAAGCCCGACGCCAGTAGTGGTTAGCCCACTGCGAAAAAGGGTTTTGCTCTGGATCCCTTCCTGAGGACAAAATTGGCTCAACGGCCCCACTACGCCCTTGAAGCTCCCTTCTCGAGGTCAACAGCGGAACAGCCCCCCCAGGCCGGTGCAAGCCTAAACGTGGGAAAATCCTGTCAGTGATCTGCATTTTGCTGAGAATTGCTCAGAGCATCGTAATCTAGAGGAACATTGACATCCGGTGTCCGGAGGAGTGCTTATGCCAGGGCTAGCATCGAATGCTTCTAGAGCTCCGCAGGGATCCCTGCAGAGGCTGTTCTTGGGCCTTTTGGCCTCGGCTGCGGTTTTGGCAGGTTGTGGAGGAAGTGGAGGGAGTACAATACCGCCTCTAGTGAACGTCTGCGAACAAGCCTTCAGTCCAGGCCTTTTTGCATCGATTGGTCTGCGCCGACAGGGGGATAGGCGCAGTGGAACCTTGGGGCCGAATAGCCCTTTGGAGTATTATTTTGATGAGGAGGGCAATTTTCGAAATGCCCGGGAATTCCCACCCCCTCCCGGCACGTTTACCTTTTATTCAGATGGGTTTCTTTACTTTCCCTCTGCAGCCAACGTTACGGGGGTTACGATCCGGCTGACCAGCCCGGTTTTCGACCCGCTATTGGTCATCGGCAGCTATGACAGCAACCGGAGATTGGATCCTGACGTTTTTGTAAATGATGATGCTGCCCCTGGCAACTTTACCACCTCTGAGCTGACCATCCCAGTACGGCAAGACCGCTGCTACTTGCTCCAGGTGCAAAGCTACTGGGCGCAAAATGCCTCTCCAGCCGCTGGGCCGGGCAGCCCTGGGCGAGGCCCTTACACCATCGAAGTTGTGAGCGAAAGCTTTGCTGCTCCTCCTCCACCGCCTCAACGGCAACAGAAACCGGAGGATGGAGAAAACGGCGGTGGCGGTGATCGGGGAGGAGGCGTAGGTATTTAGCTCTGCCGTGTGAGCCTAATGGCGAAGCTGGCGCTACCACAGGTAGCCGTTCCTCGAATCGAGCGCCCGTCAGCGCTGACAGTGCCGCTCCAAGTGATGGTTGGGGTGCCACTACCCGCTGCCTTACCGCTGACAGAAAGTTGGCTGCCGATGAGCTGGCCGCTGCGTTCGGAAAAGCTGGGGGAGGAAACGCTGATCTGGTTGCCCTCCTGACGAATGGAGACGGTTTCCTGGACGCCAGCCGCAACATTGACCTTGCACAGGGATCCCTGCCAGATAAAAGATCCTCCCTCGTAAAGCCACTCGCCGCTGAGGGCCAGCTCTGCCGCAGGTGTTGGCGTTGCCGGGGCAGGTGTGGCAGTGGGAGTGGGGGATGGAGTCGGGGTGGGGGTAGGAGTACGAGGGACAAGCGGGGTGAATCGAGGGATAGGGGTAAGCGTCGGTGTCGGAGTGGGTGT
>NZ_JANSHQ010000374.1:0-1346 GCF_047461715.1 Synechococcus sp. R8-2
ATTGACTAGAGTCATGCTCTTTCCTCTCTGCTCCCTTGAAGATTAAAGAACTGAAGTTCAGTATAAAGCCAACTCAGAGACGGCTCCAAATGCCAAGGCGCTCCTGCTGGGCTTTTTCTTGTAGGCCACCGTAGTAGCTGTCGTACTTGATGTTGTGGCTGTAGGGGATGATGCGGGCCAGGCCATTGCGCACCAACATGGCGTTCATCTGATGGCCTTCTAACCAGACATAGGCCTCCACCAAGCCCGTAGCATCTACGTTGCGCAGCAACTTATCCCCTTCCAGCTTGACGGTGCGGTAGAGGATGCGCTCCCGCATCAGTTCAATGGCTTGCTGGTAATAGGGGTTTTCTTCCGGGCTGAGACCCTCGATCCCGGCCAACCGGATTAGGCGCATCTTCTGTTCCCCTTCGATTTGCACCACTAGGGTGTCGCCGTTGACCACCCGCACCACAACCGCATCTGGGTAGCGATCGAAGCGGTGGTTGTCGAAGTAGAACGGGGTATCGGGAACGACCCGGGGCTCTCCAAACCCGTGGCTGGGAAGGACGGGTATGGCCAGAAGCAATCCCAATGCAGCAGAGCCGAGAGCAATACGCTGGAACATGACCTTAATCCCCCACTTTGGACGCAGCCCCCTCTTCTTTTCCCGCCGGGGAGTTTCCGGTGGCAACGCTCAAAGTGTAATGGTAGCGGCAACTCTCCAGAAAACAATCCCACCGCAGATTTGAATTGGCCAGCAGTAGATCCGCCGTTGGTTGGGTTGCCCAAGGCTCCCAGGCGACTGAGCCATTCCTGCTCGCTTTTCTTCAGTTCCCCGGCTCTCCCCGCAGTTGCTGGGCAAATTTGTCGGCGAACTTGTCGCTGTCGAAGCGAGCCTGCGCGTTTTGAATGGCTTGGTGAATGCGCCGCTCGGTCGCGTCCGTGGTGCGGAGCACTTTGCACCCATCTCGGGTGTGGGTATTTGGGGTATAGCCGGGCTGAGGGTAAAAGCTTGGAAGCCCTTCTCTACTCTAAGCCTTGAATCACGTTTTTCTTTCTGCTTCTCCCAAGGCGGCTCCGGCGGTCGTTGCCAAGGTATTAAAAGTTCCACGGCTCCTGCTCTCTTTGGGAGACATTCTGAACTCAAAAAGAGGCTCTGGGGTGGTTATTTGTAGAACCCAAGCTACTACGCGGGTACAGCGGGGCAAGTTTCCGGAGAGGTTATCAAGCGCTACACAGAGGCTCAGAAGACAGAGCAAGGGGGCGATTGAGTCCCTTTGGTCACACTCAAGGCTCATATCCATGCTGGCTTACAAGCTGAGGCAGTTTTGAGGGACGCTCTGTAGCTGCTGTCAACCTGCCGT
>NZ_JANSHQ010000375.1:0-3098 GCF_047461715.1 Synechococcus sp. R8-2
AGGGGTGAGACGGGATCCGGGTGAAGGCAGGTTTGTGGGCTGGGGGGCAGGCTCCTGTCCACTGGGAGAGGAGTGCAACTGCTTCGGACTCCGTCCCGCCGGCGCGGACGGCGTTGCCAGATGGCTACTGCTGGGATCTGCCTGGGCCGACAGGGATCCCAGACTGCATAGCCAAAGGCAGACTCCTAGCCCACAAGCCCAGCGAACTGCTTTTTCCACCCTGCGCTCCTCAGTCTTTCTCAAGCCTGCTCAGGTCATTCCCAGCCCACCTCGGCCCTGGTCGCGTTGGCGGGGCGAGATCCACGGTTGGGGATTGTCTCAAACAAAATCGAGTAGGCATCTTGCTTTTGCCCCGGCTCGAAAAGATAGCGTTGGGCAACACGAGCAGAGGCAGGCACGATGGCCACGCGCACCGGCGGATCTTCCAGCGATACCAAAGGCTGGGGATGAGACCAACGCCATCCCACCCAGCCCGCCCCTGCCAAGGCCACTACAGCCGCTGCCACCCGTCCCCAAGGGGTGCCCTTACGTTGCCGCCAGCCCAGGTCGAGCATTGGCCGCCGATCCAGCTCAGCGAACACACGGCTGATCAACAGCTCCGTCTGGGTGGAGTTCAAGGTTGGGGCCTTGAGATTGGCCAAACCGGCCTGCAGAGCTGCCAGTTGGCTGTACAGTTGCCGCGCCTGAGGATCGCTGGCCAGCCAATCTTCCACCTGCCGCGCCTCTTGAGACGACAATTCCCCATCCAAGTAGGCGCTCAACTGTTCAAAGCGCTCATCCACCACCGGCAGCTCTTGCTGGGGATCCCTGGGGTCGGGGTTGGGGTTGCCGCGAACCATGGTCATTCACCATTAAGGTAGGGTTTTAGGGTGGATTGTAGGCGGGCGCGGGCGCGCGCAATGCGAGACTTAACAGTGCCCAAAGACACCCCTGTGATCTCGGCAATTTCCTCATAAGCCATTCCCTGAATTTCCCGCAGCAGGATTGTCTGGCGAAAGGCCTGCGGCAAGTCGCGGACGGCTTGGTGCAATCGCTCGTAGAACTCGCAGGTGGCAAGGTGCTCATGGGGACTGGGGCTCTCGCTGGGCAGCTCCCATTCCATCTCGCTATCCCGCATCTGAATCGGCGCATCCAGAGAAAGGGGCTGCTGCTGTCGTTTGCGCTTGCGCAGCTCGTCGTAAAACAGGTTGGTGGCAATCCGCCCCAGCCAGCTGCGAAATTTTGCCGGCTCCTGTAGGCGTTTCAGGTGGCGGTAGGCCCGGATCCAAACTTCCTGGGCCAAGTCATGCCGGTCGTGCCAGTCGGGAGCAAGATGGTAGAGCACCTTGTCCACATGGGCCTGATGGCGACGCATCAACTCGGCAAAAGCCTCCCGATGGGGCTGGGATCCCTGCTGACAGATCAGCACCAGATCCACATCAGCGAGCTTTTCGGGCCGCACAGGCACGTTCTTCACCAAGACCGACCAGCGCTGGCCACTGATGTCGCTGAGGGCAGCATCCATAGGCATCCATAAGTTCTAACAACAACAGCGGAGGGATCCCCTCCCAGACAGAACCTCTGTTGCCCAGACGAAATGGCAGAGTTTGGGTTCCCCCCACCCTCAACCGCAGGGTAGCTCTAGAGGCTCTGAGGGCCATACCGGCAAGACTCCACAGCAAGACCACCTCCTCACTAGATCTTGGCGCACATGGCGGGGTGGTGGATTGCAGGATAGCTCTTGAGTTGGTAACTGGGCTACAGTGGGCTTGCGGTATGGTGAAACGTCCGACCCGCCATGGCTTCCGATGCTCCTGTTGCCCTTCTCTCCGAGCTCAAGGCGGTGCCAATGTTGGCCGAACTTTCGGCGACGTCCTTGCAATGGTTGGGATCCCAGGTCAAGCTGCGGGATATCCCGGCGGGACAGGCCCTCTTCATGCAAGATGCCTGGGGCAGCGTAGTTTATCTGATCCTCGCCGGCTGGGCTAAGGTGCGGCGGGCTTTGCGGGCGCAAGACAGCACCAAAACCCTTGCCTTGCTGGGGCCGGGCGCTTGGGTGGGGGAAATGGCGGTACTGGACGAAGCTCCCCGCTCGCGAGATGTGCTGGCCCTAACCCCGCTGCGGGTGGCCGGGATCCCGGCGGCAACCTTCAAAGCACTGATGCTGCAGGAGCCGCAACTGTGTTACCAGCTGGCCTGCAGCCTCTCCCGTCGCCTGCGCCTGGCCAACTTGCAGGCGGATCTTGACCAGCAGAGCCCCCCGCTGCGAGTGGTGCATACGCTGGTGCAACTGGCGGAAGCTTTTGGCGAGAAGACCCCCCAGGGGATGCGCATTGTCTACCCTCCCCCCCAGGATTTGGCCGATCTCAGCCAAGTTAGCCGGGAGACAGCCCTGGCGGTACTGAGCCGTCTGCAGCAGCAGGGGGTTATTCAGCCGCTGCCGGAGCAACAGTCTTTGCTGCTGATCCGGTACGCCAAACTGCTGGAGGCCACCCGTCTGCTTTAGATATTGAAGATATTGACCCATGTCTCCCCAACCGATTTCTCCCCATCCAGGACAAGAATCTGTCTGGGACTATCCGCGCCCACCTCGTCTGGAGCCCACCACAGAACTGGTGGAAGTTCTCTTCAATGGCGAGCTCATTGCCCAAAGCCGCCGTTGCTACCGCGTCCTGGAAACCAGCCACCCGCCCACCTACTACATTCCCCCCACCGACGTTCGACTGCAGTATCTCCGCCCCAGCTCTCGCACCTCTTTCTGTGAGTTCAAAGGGGCTGCCTGCTACTGGACAGTTCAGGTCGGATCCCAAACAGCCGTAGATGCCGCCTGGAGCTATCCGGATCCCAGCCCGGCGTTTTTGCCCATCCGCGACTACCTTGCCTTTTATCCAGGCCGTGTGCAGGAGTGCCGGGTAGGTGGAGAACGAGTCCGGCCTCAACCCGGAGATTTCTACGGCGGTTGGATCACCTCAAAGGTCGTAGGCCCTTTCAAAGGAGAGCCGGGTAGCTGGAACTGGTAGGGGCGGAGCAGCGATTCCCGAGGGGGGATCCCTTTTACCCACGAAAAGGACTACAGTTAAGTCGATGCGGGTAAGTTGTCCAAGGACTCCGTCCCGCTG
>NZ_JANSHQ010000376.1:0-3825 GCF_047461715.1 Synechococcus sp. R8-2
TCCCGTTAGCGGGACGGAGTCCCTGCAACAACCTTCTCGACTCAATCTGCACCAACTTCTGGAAGGCTACTACCAGGCTCAGCTTAACCGCGAACAGTTTGAGCGAGAGCGCCACCGTCTGCTGCAAAGGGTATCCACCCTGCTGAAAAAGCTCTATCAGCGGCGAGAGCAATTTGAGGCAATGCTGGCCGACTCCACCCAAGCGGAAGCCTCCAAGCAGGCTGCCGACTTGTTGATGGCCCACCTCCACCTCTGGCGGCCAGGGTTGCATCACATCGAGCTGCTGGATTTTGCCAGCGGCCAGACGGTCAAGATCCCTCTCGACCCCGAAAAAAATGCCATTCTCAATGCCCAAGCCTACTACCGCAAGCACCGCAAACAAAAACGGGCCCAGGATGCTATCCGGCCCCTACAAGAGGCGCTTGGCCAAGAGATCCTCTACCTCGAGCAGGTGGAAGCGTCTCTACAGCAGCTGGAAACCTATCGGGATCCCCAAGACTTGACCACCCTCAAGGAAATTGAGACCGAGCTGATTGAACAGCGCTACTTGGAGAGTCCCACTCGCAACAGCGGGACAGAGTCTCTGCGGGCGAGCTCAAAACATGCCTCACCGGCAACCTTCAACCCCCATCGCTTTACCAGCCCCAGTGGCTTCTCCATTTGGGTGGGGCGCAACAACCTGCAAAATGATCAGCTCACCTTTCGCGTGGCTCAGGAACACGATTGGTGGTTTCATGCCCAAGAGATCCCCGGCAGTCATGTGCTGCTGCGCTTGCCCCCCGGGGCTGTAGCAGAAAGCGAAGATCTGCAGGCGGCTGCTGATTTGGCGGCCCATTTCAGCCGCGGTCGCCTCAGCGAACAGGTGCCGGTAGTCTACACTCGCCCGAAACTGGTGTTCAAACCCAAGGGATCCCCGCCCGGCATGGTCGTTTACAAGCAGGAGCAGGTGCTTTGGGGGCGGCCCAGCCGTGCTCAATTCCTCATTGCGTCAGCCCTCGTGAACACCGACGCGACCGGTGGCTTCGTTTCTGGCCCATGCCACGAGCAGGCTTGAGGGAATCTAGGGAAGAACCTTGAGGGAGTAAGGGGCGCTGCGGCCATAGCGGCTGGGGTCGTACATTTCTTCGGCCAAGGCAGGAGCCACCTGGAATTGGCCGGGGATCTCCGGACGGAAGAGATAGACAAACTCATGGCGACCCTGCTTGAGCTCGGTGCTGAAAAAGGCCACGCGGTCATCCCGATTCTCTTGGCGGGTCCAAAACCAGTCCCACCAGTAGTCTGGGGCCAAGCCGGTGAACTCTCGCGGATCCTGGGAGGTGATCTCGGCGCCGCTGGGCAGGGGATCCTCGACCACCACGTAGTGGCTGTCCCGCTCGGCTTCCACCGTCAACCGGGCCAGGAGGATTTCTCCGGCCCTTACTGTGTCGCCAGGGCGCAGCGGCTGCTCTCGGTAGCGGATCTCCCCGTTGGGTTGGGGCTGGGGCTGTAGGCGGAAGTAGCTGCGGCTCACCGCAAAGCCTTGGGCTTGAGAGGGCAGAGGGTTGGGGACGAAGGCTTCTCCCCTCAAGCTGTAGTAAAGGGGGCCGGGGCCGGACTTTTCCAGGCGCAGGCTGCTCAGGTTCCCCACTTCTGCGTCAGCCCAATCCAGCCCATAGCGGGGATCCCCAGCGCCGGCCTGCCAGCGACCGAGAAGGGATCCGGTTGTCCCATCCAACACCCGCACCTCGCCGGGGCCGGGAAGCTGCTGCTGCTGGGCCTGGTAGTAGGCGGACAGGCCGAGGAGAGCATCGGCGGTGGCTTTGGTGGTGCGCCAGCGGTTGTTTTGCCGCTGTTGGAGAAGGGCATCGGCAATCTGGGCAGCCCGGTCATCCTGCAGCCGAACGGCCAATTGCAGTAGGGGGCCGGCCACCTCCATGTCGTCGTAGGTGGAGCGCTCTTGGGTCGCACGAGTTGGAGCAGCCGGGATAAACCAGCGCCCTTGGGGATCCTGTTGCCGCCGCTCCAGAACCTCATCCAGGGCTGCCTGGGCAAGATCCCTCTGGCCCAGTTGCAGGGCGGCCAGCCCTCGGTAGGCCAGGCCAAAGGTGGAGAGCCGCTCCGGCGGCGGCAGGTCGGCAGTCACCAAGGCGGGATCCCAGAGGGCCAGGCTGTAGGCGACAAAAGCCTGTAGATCCGGGGAGAGGGCTTGTGGCTGGGCCAGTTGAGCGGCCAGATAGTCCTGAGCGGCCAGATAGTCCAAGGCCTGCCGCACCCGCCACTCTTTGAGGGCATAGCCAGCAGCTTGGGCAAGGTGATACCCCTGCAGGATGTATCCGGTCAGATAGGGGTTGCTCCGGTCATGGGCCCACCAGCCCCAGCCCCCATCGAAGTTCTGGGATCCCTCCAGTCGCTGCAAGCCCGATCGAAGCACCTGGGGCAGCCGCTCCAGGGTTTGCGAGCGCAGGTTCAAGCCCAACTGCTTGCTGACTTGGGTGACGGCTAGGGCGGGCAAGAAGCGACTCAGGGTTTGCTCGGTGCAGCCGTAGGGGAACTCCACCAGGTAATCCAGCGGCTCCAGCAGGGTTGCTGCCGGGCTAGCGGCCAGTTCCAGGTGAAGCTGCCGGGATCCCGGCACCCAGGTGGCGGGCCAATCCAGCGATAAGTCAAGGCTGCCCTCCTGCACCCGACCCACCTGGGAGAACCGTTGCACAGCGCCGAAAGGCTGGCTGGGGATCCGCAGTTGCAACGCATCTTTCAGCCCATTCCCTTCCGCCCAAACCCGCAGAGAGGTATCTCCGGCCCCCAGAACCTGGAGAGGCCATTCCACCCGCCCCGCTCCTTGGGCCGGCACGGTGAGGCGTTGTCGTTCCGGGCCTTGCAATTTCAAGATCCCACCGGCAGGAACAGGAACTTCCAGCCGCACCTCCACCGCTTGGGCTTGACCCGTGCGGTTTTGCACAATGGCCGCCAAGGTGAGCTGATCCCCCACCCGGAAAAAGCGGGGAGCGGCCAAGCGCACCAACAGGTCTTTGCTAACCGAGACTGTGGCAAGAGCGGATCCCACCTGGGTGTCGGCAGTGGCGGCGCGGGCGGTCAAGCGCCAGGTGGTCAGGTTGTCGGGCCAGCGCACCTGCACCTGAGCCAGGCCATCGGCATTGGTGACCAGATCCGGGAACCAGGCGGCGGTATCGCGAAAGTCCTCCCGCACTTGGCCGGCCAGCTTGTCAGCACCGCCGGGATATTGCTGAGGGAAAGAGGTAGTGGTGGTAACTTGGTTGTACTGGCGCCCATAGAAGAAGCGGCGAATATCCAGGGTGAAGTCGGGTCGCAATAGGTAGAGGGCATTGTCCACAATCCCTAGGCCCACCTCGGCGCTCACCGGCTGCCCTTGGGCATCGCGGGTGCGGATTTGGATTTGGGCGGTCTCGCCCGGTCGATAGGTGGGTTTATCGGTTTGCAGCTCCACCTGCAAAAAGCGATCCAAGGGGGAGACCCGCAGCAGGGCCTCGCTTCGGTACAGCCGCCGCTCTGGGCCGATGGCAGTGGCAGTGACGTAGAGATTGGGACGATAGTCGCCGCGGATGGGCAGCCGCAGCGTGGCCGTATGCCCCTGGAGACGCAGCACCTGCACCTGGTGCAGCCGGGATCCCTCAATGCCCACCAGCACCGCCACATCCGGCAGCGGCGAGACTATCAGGATCTGGGCCTCTTCCCCCACCTGGTAGATCTGCCGATCCGCCACCACTTCCAGGCTGGGCAGGGATCCCCAACTTTGTAGGGGGCTGCCCGGCTCCACCACCCAGAGATAGTCCACCTCCTGCACCCGTTCGCGCCAGCGGTGCGGAG
>NZ_JANSHQ010000377.1:0-2878 GCF_047461715.1 Synechococcus sp. R8-2
CCGCGGCTGAAGTAGGCTTCTGGAATTCGCGGATCCAACTGGATGGCCCGCTCCGCATCGGCCAGAGCTTCTTCCGGCTGGCGCAACTGGTTGTAGACGTAGCTGCGGTTTACATAGGCCGGCGCATAGCTGGGATCCAACTGCACCGCCCGATCCAGATCCGACAGGGCAGCCACGGGATCCCCCCGCAGCAACTTGAGGGATCCCTGCCAGTTGAGCTCGGAAGCGGTTTTTGAGCCCGAAGTCTTCTCAGCAGGGGTTGGCAAAGAGACGGCAGGGGCGGCAGCCAAGAATGTTGCTAGAAAACCCATCAGGGCCACTCTTGCCAATTTACGCTTCATGTGCTCTGCACTGCCAACGCGAACGTTGCTCTCTTCGGATCCCGAACTAGTTCAATATAGACCGTCGGCGAGAGGGGCAACCCCCTGCACTTAACTTGCAAGGGGTGCGGGGAGCTACAAGTTCCGCGCTCTGGCGGGAAAGTCAGGGTCGAGATACCGACTCCTCTGCCAAGTCGTTCTGTGACGCGGGGCAGGAATGCCCAATGGCAAGGTTGGGAGGCCCAAGCTCTATTGGCTAGAGTGAGGGCGGGGGGATGTTACAAGGAAAGCTTCTGGAATAGATGAGCCACCGGCAGGGCAAATCCTGGAATAACCTCTTCACCTTCTAGAAGATCAACCGATTTCAGGAGGCGGTCAGGCTCTTGAGAGCTGCGATACACCAGGACGTAGTGCTCGCTGGGGTGAACCAGCCAAACCAGGCGGCTGCCATTTTCAAAGTACTCCACCAGCTTGTCATGAATTTCTTCAACCGTATTGCGGGGGGAAAGCACTTCAACAGCCAGATCTGGAGCGCCTTCCAAAAATCCTGTGGGCAGTTCAGCCATGCCCTGCAAGCGTTCTTTAGCAAAAAAAGAGATGTCAGGGGAGCGCCAATTTCCACTCTTCATCTTAAAAGCAGTGCTGGAATCTAAAACGATCCCCAGCTTGTTGGACAAAACGTAGGGGGTCAAAGCTGCCAATAGGAGGCTGCAGACATAACCATGGAGTGCCCCCGCGCTTCCCATATCAATTGGCTTCCCATCAACAATCTCGTAGCGATGTCCCTCCCTGGACAACGCCATGAATTCTTCGGCTGTCCAAGCTCTTTTTCCCTGAGTTGGCACAGCTCCGACGGTCATCTGCAAACTCCTTGCTGCTCCTTCGACACCGCAAGCCAAGCCCGCAGGGATCCCCCAGCGGCTTTTCCTCGAGGGGGGACGCCAAAGGCTAAAATAGCCTAGCTCATCCTACTGTACCGACGGAAAAGGCACCTTGATCGAGCGCTACACTCTGCCCGAAATGGGCCAGATTTGGTCCACTGCCCACAAGCTCCAGACCTGGCTGCAGGTGGAGCTGGCCGTCTGCGAAGCGCAAGCGGAGCTGGGGCGGATCCCGCAAGAAGCCCTGCAGGAGATCAGAGCCAAAGCCGCCTTTGACCCGGCGCGGGTTTTGGAAATTGAGGCGGAAGTGAAGCACGATGTTATTGCCTTCCTAACCAACCTCAACGAGCACGTGGGCGAGGCAGGGCGCTACATCCACCTGGGCCTGACCAGCTCGGACGTGTTGGATACCGCTCTGGCCGTGCAGCTTGTGGCCTCGGTGGAGATCTTGCAAGCTCGCCTGGCCGACCTCATCGCTGCTATCCGCGACCAAGCTCGGCAGCACCGCTACACCCTCATGATCGGCCGCACCCACGGTGTTCACGCCGAGCCGATTACCTTTGGCTTTAAGCTGGCAGGGTGGCTGGCCGAGTGCCTGCGCCACCAAGAGCGCCTAGCTCGCCTGCGGGAAGTGGTGGCGGTGGGCAAGATCTCTGGCGCCGTGGGCACCTACGCCAACGTGCCTCCCCAGGTGGAGCAGTTGGCCTGCGCTCGCCTGGGCCTGAAGCCCGATACAGCCTCGACACAGGTCATTTCCCGGGATCGCCATGCGGAATATGTGCAGACTTTGGCTTTGATTGGCTCTTCGCTGGAGCGCTTTGCTACTGAAATCCGCCACCTGCAGCGAACAGAGGTACTGGAGGCTGAGGAGTACTTTGCCCCCGGCCAAAAGGGATCCTCTGCTATGCCCCACAAGCGCAACCCCATCAAGGCGGAACAACTGACGGGGCTGGCCCGTCTCCTGCGCGGGTATGCCGTCTCGGCCCTAGAAAACATTCCCCTTTGGCATGAGCGGGACATCTCCCACAGCTCCGTAGAGCGGGTCATCCTGCCGGATGCCTCCATCCTCTGCCACTATCTGTTGGTCAACATGGCGGAGCTGGTGGGCCAGCTGCAGGTTCACGCTCGCAACATGGAGCGCAATCTCAACCTCTACGGCGGCGTCATCTTCAGCCAGCAGGTGCTGCTGGCTTTGGTGGAGAAGGGCCTTAGCCGCGAGGAAGCCTACCGCCTGGTGCAGGAAAATGCTCACCGCGCCTGGAACCAGCCCGGCGGGGATTTCCGCGCCAATCTGCTGGCGGATCCCCGGGTGATGGCTCACCTCAGCGAGGCGGAACTGCAGGCTTGTTTTGATCCGCGGCGCCACCTAACCCATTTGGACGAGATCTTTGCCCGCCTGGGCATTTGAGGATCCCCTATGGTTTGGCAGCGGCAACATGTCCTGGGCTTGGCGGACTTTACCCCCGAAGAATATCAAATCGTTTTGCAAACCGCTGCCAGTTTCCAGGAGGTGTTGACGCGGCGGTTGCCCAAGGTGCCCACCCTGCAGGGGAAGGTGGTGGTGACGCTGTTCTTCGAGCCTTCCACCCGCACTCGTTCCAGTTTTGAGCTGGCGGCCAAGCGCCTTTCGGCCGATGTGCTTAACTTTTCCCCTGGCACTTCTTCCTTGGGCAAGGG
>NZ_JANSHQ010000378.1:0-508 GCF_047461715.1 Synechococcus sp. R8-2
TCGCACCCGTATTGACGGCAGTACCATTCAACGAACTCAAATCCAAACCGGCAGAGTCGATCCCTGTGAGCGACCACAAT
Organism: Synechococcus sp. R8-2; assembly: GCF_047461715.1. Lineage (NCBI taxonomy): Bacteria > Bacillati > Cyanobacteriota > Cyanophyceae > Synechococcales > Synechococcaceae > Synechococcus > Synechococcus sp. R8-2. The sequence goes on from NZ_JANSHQ010000378.1 coordinate 81, forward strand.
TGTTCCGACATCTCCCGCACGAACTCGTTCCAATAAGGCAAGGAACTTTGGTCTTTTGAAGTCGAGACCGCCGCCAACCTCTCCGACCACTTCGGCTCCAGGATAGAGGTTAACCAGTCTTGCAATCTGTCTTTCCAAGTCTGGTTTCTGCCCTCGACTGCTGACTCGGGCGTACAAAACGACTCGTTTGGTTTTTCTTGGTGATTTAATGTAGCTGTCGAGGTCATACCTTCTCGCCCTACCGGATGGTGTACGTATTGCCTTGATCCAGCCTTTCTGTTCCCATCGCCTCAAAGTGTGGAGACACACCCCAAAATAATCCGCCGCTTCTCTCGGTTTTACATACCTAGCCATACCAAGCAGCCATACTGAACATACTGTACATTATTTTCAGTATAGTCCAGCGTATCATTGACTAGAGTCATGCT
>NZ_JANSHQ010000379.1:0-5287 GCF_047461715.1 Synechococcus sp. R8-2
GGTGAGACGCCTGGGCTATTGAGGGAAGCCTTCTGGCCCCGTATTGGGTTATGGGTTTAGGTTTAAATCGAAATGACTATAGATCTTCGGCCAGTGCAGTTTCCGACATGTCTTCCAGGCTCAGTTGCACCTGCCGCTGCAGCGCCTGAATCGCTTGGTATTCCTGCTGGATGCTGGCCTGGTACTGGGCGGCCAGGGCGGTGTTGCCCTCGGAAAAGGCTTGATCCCACAGTTGGGTCCAATAGCGGTAGCGTTTCTGGCGAATTTCCAGCTCCATGTTGGCAATGGCGGCCCGCACCACCATCCGTGGACGCATCAGGGCTACGCGGGTGTTTTCGTCCAGCCAAAGCAGATGGCTGAGGCGCTCGTTGAGCTGCTCATCTTGGGCACAGAGGGTGCGCAAAGCCGTCAGCAACGTCTCTTCTTGCTCTTCCAGCTCCGGCTGTGCCGAGATCAGCTCCAAGATCCGCTGCCACAGCTCCCGGTGGGGGCGAAAGCTAAATTGCAGCTCTCGCTCCAGCAAAGTTTGGCGAATTTCGTGGCGATACTCGCCAAAATGCAGAAAGATCTGCAAAAGATGGGACTCAGATTGCAAGAGTTTGGATCCCTTATTGAGGGAAGGTTGCTGGGGTTTGGCCCAGCGGTACTGCCGCACGGCTCGGCGCAGGTCTTCTTCCAAATCTCGACTGAGGCGACCGTTGCCGCGGCTGAGCAATTCTGCCACTTTGTGCAAATACAAAGAGCGCCATTGTCCACCCAAACCGGCCAGCAGTTGCACAAGGGCTTGACGGGCCTGTTGAAAATCGGCGGCCCGGCTCAGATCCCGACCGGCCAGCACCTGTTCAATTCGCCAATCCAGCCACAGGGGGGCCTGCTCAATCAGGGTTTGCAGTTCAGCAACCGCTGGTGTCAGCGGGGCGGAGCCCCTGTGCTCCCGCAAAAATTCGTCGGCATCTTTGCCCTCAGGAAGGGTGAGAATGCGCAGCTCAATTTCTCCGCGCCGCGCTTGTTCTTCAATGGCTTCAATGGCCCGGCTGGCGGCGTTCAAACCGGCCCGATCCGCATCAAAATTGAGGATCAGCCGCTTCGACTGGGTGTAGCGCAGCAGGGTCTTCACCTGGTGGGGTGTCAAAGCAGTGCCCATGGCCGCTACAGCATAGGCAACTCCCGCCTGATGCAGGGCGATGACATCGAAGTAGCCTTCCACCACCAAGACTTGATCGGCTTTGGCAATGGCATCGCGGGCAAAGTTGAGACCATAGACCACCTGGCTTTTGTTGAAGAGCTCTGTTTCTGGAGAGTTGAGGTACTTGGGCTGTCCTGACTCCCCCAAGGCTCTGCCGGCAAACCCGATCACCCGCCCCTGCACATCGAAAATGGGCAGCATGATCCGGTTGCGAAAGCGGTCGTAGTGGCCGGATCCCTGCTGGCGGGGAACCAGCAATCCAGCCTCTTCTAAAAGTTTGACCGGTTGGCGCTTGTGGTTGACCAAGTATTCGTAGAGAGATTGCCAGCCGGGGGGAGCAAAGCCGATTTGAAATTTTTGCAAGGTTTCCTCGCTCAGGTGCCGGCTGCGCAGGTACTGGCGGGCGGCAGCTCCCACCTGGGATCGGAGGGCATGCCGATAAAAATCGGCAGCCATGGCCAAAATCTCCAGCAGCTTTTCCCGGTGGGAGAGCTCCCGCTCATCAAGGGATCCCAAGGGCTGCGCCTCGGGATTGCGGGTGGGCAGAGGGATGTGGTATCGCCGCGCCAAGTGGCGCACGGCCTCAGCAAAGGAGAGATGCTCGGTCTGCATGACAAAGCGCAGCACATCTCCCCCTGCCCCGCAGGAGAAGCACTTGTAGATCTGCTTGCTGGGGCTGACCTGAAAACTGGGTTTGTGGTCGTTGTGGAAAGGGCAAAGCCCAACGAAGTTCTTTCCCTGCTTGCGCAGCACCACTTTTTCGGCCACCACTTCCACGAGGTCGGCCTTTTGGCGCACCAACTGAATGAAATCGGGGGGCAGACCGCTCATGGCTTCGGGGGATCCTGACCTTATGGTAGCCGGGGGAAGCTCGACAGGCCGTCTTTTGACCTGGCCCAACGGGCTTGGGACAATAAGCCAGCTTTGTTCGCGTTAGCGGTGCAAAGCACGAAGGCTAGTTTTGGGTCAATCTCTGAGATGAAAATGCGAATGATCAACCTTTTTATAGGGCTTTTGTTGGCAGTCTCTGCCCTCTTTTTGAGCCCGCAAGCGGCTTCTGCCGAGCCGGATTTGGCCTTGGGAGCTAAGGTCTTTCAGGCCAAATGTGTGGGTTGTCACTTGAACGGGCGCAACACTTTGGTGGCAGCGAAAAACCTTTCTCTGGCGGCTCTTCATGAGTACCACGTAGACACCCCTGAGCTGATCCAGGCCCAAGTGAGAAACGGCAAAGGGGCCATGCCGGCTTTTGCCAAGATTCTCAAGCCGGAGGAGATCGAGGCGGTGGCGGCCTACGTTTTGGATCGCGCTGAGCACAACTGGAGTAGAGGCTAGTGTCCAAAGAGAGGACTCAAGATCCAGCCCTGCTCCAGGGGAGACCAGTGGAGCGGCTGCCTCACGAGCAGGGATGTGAAGGACAGGGATCCCGCCGCAAAATCTTGTCGGTTGGCGTGGGAGCCCATGGCTTGGTGGCGGTGGGCATTTCCGCCCATGGGGTAGTGGCCATCGGCGTGGTGACTCACGGCATCCTCTCCATTGGCCTAGTGGCTATGGGGGCGCTCTCGTTCGGGCTGGTGTCGATGGGCTTGGCCAGTGCCGGCCTGGTGTCGATGGGCCTAGCCAGTTGGGGACAGCACAGCATGAGCATAACGGAATCCCACGGATCCCATCACCACCCCTAGGTTTTGACCAACAAACACTGCATTTTTCTCTTTCTCTACAGGCTTGTAAGGAGCATCTGCGAATGTTCAGTCTGCAAAGTTACTTGACCCTGGCCAAGAAATCTCTGCTGGCCCTGGGAATGAGTTGTTTGCCCCTTTCTTCTGCCTGGGCCCATGTCACCGTCCATCCCAAAGAGGCCCCGGCGGGCAGCTTTGCCAAGCTCACCTTTCGGGTGCCCCATGGCTGCGATGGATCCCCGACCGTGCGCCTGCGGGTGCAGATCCCGGAGGGATTCGTCTCTGTGAAGCCGATGGTGCATCCCCTGTGGAAAATCGAGACGGTCAAAAAGCCGCTGGAGACCCCCTATGAGTCGCATGGGAAGATGATTACCGAAACGGTTGCCGAGGTGATCTGGAGCGGCGGCTCGCTGCCCGATGAGTTCATGGATGAGTTCAGCATCAGCCTCAAGCTGCCGAATCGCCCCGGTGAGGTCATCCCCATCCCAGTGATTCAGGAGTGCGAGCAGGGCATGTACCGCTGGATTCAGGTGGCTCAGCCTGGCGAGGATCCCAACAGTTTGCCGGAGCCGGCTCCGCTGCTGAAGCTGACAGGTGGAGACAGTGGACATGGGCACGGCCACGGGCATGGACATGGGCATGGTCACGGTACCCGCTAGGCGGCCTGGTTGGGATCATGTCTTATCCTAGGGGGGGTTTTGCTGGGATTTGGGCTGGGATCCTCTGCCTCTTGCTGTGGCTGGCCGGGATCCCGCCCGCTTTTGCCCATGCCAGCTTGCTCTCCACCTTCCCGGAGGATGGGGCAGTGTTGCAGGAAGCTCCGGCCCAGGTGCGGCTTGTTTTCAATGAGCCGGTGCAGATCACACAGCTCCAGGTTTTAGACAGCAACGGACGAGCTCTGCCCTTGGAAAATCGGGTGACCAGGGGTGAGGCACCGCAGGGGGATTTGCCGCAGGGGATCCCCGAGGGAGTTTACATCGTCAGTTGGCGGGCCATTTCTGCCGATTCCCATCCGGTGAGTGGATCGTTTGCCTTCCAGGTGGGGGCAGCCGATCCTGGGCAATTGCAGGCGGCGAGGACAGCTCACGCCCAAGGAAGGGATCCCTTGTACTGGCCGCTGGTGGGGGTGCGCTGGGGGATCTACTTGGGCAGCCTTTTTGTGGTGGGGGTGCTGGGCTGGTGGCGACTGTTGCGGGGGCAGCGGAGCAGTTTCGCCGATTCTGATCGCGTCAGCGGGGCGGAGCCCTTATCTTGGGCTTTTGCGACAGCTTGGATCACCCTCAGCTTGACCGTGGTGGCCTTCAGTCTGCATTTGGCCCAGCTCTACCCTTACTTTAATGGGCGAGAGCTGCTGCGTGTGATGCTTTCTCCCTACGGTTGGGGTACAGGGCTGCGGCTGGTGGGGCTAGGGATCCTGATCTGGGCCTGTGAGGGAGGTGCCGTCTGGGCCAGCGGTATGGGGTCGGTGTTGGTGCTCGGCTCCTTTTTGCCCATTGGCCATGCTCTCACCAGTGAGCATCCGATGGGGACAATGGCGCTGCTGGGGCTGCATCTGGCCGGTTCAGCTTTCTGGTTGGGAGGGTTGTGGGGGCTGGAGCGCCTGCTGGGCAAGGAATCTGCTCCCTACCCATCTGTAGGCATCATCCAACGGTTTTCTGACGTGGCCACCTGGGCGGTACCGGGGCTTATCCTGGCGGGGGTGGGGATGGGTGGGATCCACCGCGGCTGGGACTGGGATCATCCGTATGGGCAGTATCTCTGGGCCAAGCTGCTGCTGGTGCTGATGATGGTGGGGTTGGGCGCCCACAACAAGTTTCGGCTGGTGCCGGCATTGCAACAGGGTGGGCAGGCTGTGGGCCGGTCGCTGCGCCGGATCGTCCGCCTGGAGTTGGTGGGGCTGATTCTGGTGCTGGCCTTGACCAGCTTCCTGGTGGCCCAGGCTCCTCCCAGTAATGGAAGGCACGGCATGGGATCCCCCCTGGAATCAGGTTGGCAGACCAGTTGTGAAGAGAGCTTGAACTGGCCGGAAGGCAGCCTGCACCTGAGGATTCTGCCCTGTCGTCCCGGAGAAAACCAGATCCAAGTTGAAGTGAAAGGGATCCCGGCTCAGGAATTGACCCTTGGGTTTTCCCTGCCAGAACAGGGGATCCCCCCTCTACGCCGCACTGTAGCGCCGGATGGGCCTGGCCAATTTGTGGTGGAAAATGTGCCCCTAGCCCTGGCGGGGGAATGGCAGATCGAGGTGAGACTGCTGATCAGCGATTTTGAAGAGCGGCGAGGTCAGATCGCGGTTTCCCTCTGACGGAATCGTTCAGGATCATCACAACTCTTGAAGATCGCAAAAGAAAAAGCTGAAAAAGGCCCTGCCTAGGAGCTAGGGGCTGCTCCGCCCAAGGGTGTCGGCCTGTGGCAGAATCGAGCCAGC
>NZ_JANSHQ010000380.1:0-1784 GCF_047461715.1 Synechococcus sp. R8-2
TGATTCCCCAAAATTAACAAAATGTCTTCTGGATCCCAGGCATTGGGTTGATCGACGTGGGTGATCCCAATCACGCAGGGGGCACTTGTCCTGGCTTTCATAAAAGATTGAATAGCTTGGGCGTTGCGAAATTGGCCCGGCAAGTGCGCAGGCACCAGAAGAACATAGCCGTGGGCGCGCTTAATTAAAATATCCCACATAAAGTTAAAGCGAGACTGGCCGGGAGTGCCGTAGAGATGCAGCCACATCTCTTCTTCCTCCTCTCCAATTCTCAAGCGGCCGAAGTCCATGCTTACCGTCGTGGTTTTCTTCAGCTCTGCCACCTCGTCCGTTGCTTTGCAATCGGTGTCTACTACCTCAATCTCGCTAATCGTGCGAATAAAGGTAGACTTTCCAGCTCCCACCGGCCCTGTTACAACAATTCGCAAGATATTTCCCATAAACTGGCCTCAGACTAAGCTCTAGCGACAAAGCTGAATAAAACTCGGGGGAGTGCACCGATGTGCCGCACGGGAGGTAAAGCTATCTCCAGGTTGCTTCTAAGATAATCTAAAAAAGATACCAACGCCAGCTCTGCTCCAGAGGGATCCCAGAAACTCAAGCACCTCAGCCCAAGAAGGTAGAGAAATTAAGCAAGTAGAGTAAGCAAGAGCCCACTCTAACTCAAACAACTCAAATTAAACTGTTGGCACCATTGGCGATTAATCGTTTGAACAAAGCCTCACTCATGCCTGTTTCCTGTTGCACTGCATTGTAGGCCACCTCAAGGTAGGCTTGCTCAATAAAGGAGAGGTCAATCATACAGACCTTGCTCAAGCTGGTGCGCAACTGCTCAGGCTTGCCTTCTTTCACCAACCGCCGACTGACCTCCTGCACAACTGTGGCCATAGCAGGCACAACATGTTGAGGGCCGATGCCAACGCGCACATGAACTATGCCAATCTTCCAGCGGCGATCCGCATACTGGGGGCCCCAATTGTCCATGCCGGTGAACATTTCCTTGAACCAGTCGGCAAAGGTTTGGCCCAGCCGCTGCCGGTTGTGCTTGGCTATCACTGCCGCCATTTCGGCATCGCGATCCAGATAGCCGTAAAAGGCGTCTGACATTTCCGCCGCGATGCTGCCGCCCCAGTCAGCACTTTGCTGCAAAACTTTCTTGTCATCATCTGTGAATTGCGTGCGCGAGATCAGGACTTGGAGCAGCTCAGAAGGTTTAATGGCCATAGTTTCCTCAACGTCAGGATAGGATCTAAAGACTTAGCTTCCACATTTGATTTTCTTACTTCATTGCCTCTGCAATGCTTGCCGCGACTCGCTTAATTTCCAAAAAGAGCAAGCCTTGCTTGACTTCATGGCTGGCAATTGTCAGCAAGACGGCATCGGGGCCACAACTGGTTAAAACCCCGTATCCTTTTTCCCCCTGTACAAAAACTCTCTCTATGGCTCCGCGCCCTAGCTCTCTCCCAATCCGTTCGCCCAAAGAAAGCATGGCAGCCGACATAGCAGAGGTTCTCTCTTCATCCATACCCACAGGCAGTGTGGAAGCTAAAGGTAGCCCGTCGGGGGTGACCACTGCTGCTCCCTGGACTTCCGGTGTGTTGGCAACATAGCTCTGGAGGATCGCCTGCAAAGAGGACAGATTAGCCATCCTATATCTCCCTGCTGATTCCCTATTTCTAATGTTTCTACCCGAAAACCGAAAACATGACTGCAAATATCCCTATGCTTTTATTTTTCGCGCATGCCCCTGAGGAGGGTGGCCAATCGACTGACCAGAGAAGGCT
>NZ_JANSHQ010000381.1:0-5155 GCF_047461715.1 Synechococcus sp. R8-2
CCTCCACGACAGCGGTGCTTATTTCCCCAGGCGTTCCCTCTTCCGTTCGCGTCAGCCTAAAGAACGCCAATGTTAGAGAGGCCCAAAACGACCCCCACTCCCAACAAATGGCCAAAGCTGGCAACCCCAATGACTTCTGGCCAGGTCATTCCCAGTACCGGTCCAGTCTCTGAGGCCACTCCAGAGGAGGATTTGAAGCTCAAGTAAGCCAGCCCTGTGCAGAGCAGAATGATCACGGCGCTCAGGGGGGACCAGGGGCTGGTTTGAGCGGTCAAAGCCAGCGGCGCGACAACAGGCATCATGGTTTTCGTCCTCAACTCAGGTTGACCGACCCTTAGATTACCGCTCCTGCTGAACCCCGGATGGGATCCCCTGGCGATCTACACATGAATTGCAACAGAGGCTGCAACAGAACCTCACACTACGGCTTTTCTCCGGCTTCAGGGACGGTTTGCTATTGCCGGGATCCTTCAGGAATCCTTGGCCAGGAGAGGAAGGTGCCCCCATGGCTGGGGTTGTGAGGAAAATAAGGCTTGGGCTGAGAAGCTGGGCAGGTCTCTGCCGTATACTAACGAAAGTTAACAAACTTATCTCTTCGATCTCTTTTCGGTGTGATGACTGGGACGCGCTGCCTCGACCCATCCTCTCTGTCTGCACTGTGCGCACCTAAGGATGGCTGCCGATGACTGTTGCTGCTACTGCTGAATCGGCCCACAAACCCTTCGCATTGCCTCGTGAGCTGTTGGGGCCACCCTCGGAATTTTGGAATCCCACCTTGCTGATGTTTTTGGCTGCGGTGGTGCTTTCGGCCTCTTGCTTTGGCGGGTACGCCTTTTGGCACTGGCCCAAATGGATGGTGTTCTGGCTCAATTTTGTGGCCCTCTATGTTCTGGGCACGGTGATTCACGATGCTTCCCATGGCTCGGCCCACCGCAACCGCTTTCTGAACGAGGCACTCGGACACGGCTCTGCCCTGTTGCAGGGTTTTGTCTATCCCGTCTTTAAGCGGGTACACATGCAGCACCACGCCCACGTCAACCATCCTGAAGACGATCCCGATCACTACGTCTCGACAGGGGGGCCGCTGTGGCTGATCGCGCCGCGGTTTTTCTACCATGAGGTGTTTTTCTTTAAGCGGCAGCTCTGGCGGAAAGGTCGCTGGGATCTGCTGGAGTGGGGCTTGAGTCGGCTGGTGGTTATCCTGACCTTTGGTCTGGCCAGCTACTTCGGCTACACCGACTACATCATGAACTATTGGCTACCCCCTGCCTTTATCATGGGGTTCTTGCTGGGCTTGTTTTTTGACTACCTGCCCCATCGCCCTTTTCAATCCCAAGAGCGGTGGTACAATGCCCGCGTCTATCCCGGATGGCTGACCAACATTCTGCTGTTGGGGCAAAACTATCACCTGATCCACCATCTCTGGCCTTCTGTTCCCTGGTACAAATACCAAGCAGCCTACTGGGCAGCCAAACCTGAGCTGGACGCGCGCAACTGCCAGCAAACGCTGGGGATCTGGGAGAAGGGAGAGTTTTGGGGCTTTTTGTACGATGCTCTGATCGGTCTGCACTGGCACAAGCCCACTTCAGCTCACCCCGCTGCGCCAGCCAATCCAGAATCGGAGGGATCCCCTGCGGATCCACAGCTTGGCTAGCATGGTTTGGCCAACGCTGCAAGTCCCGCAGGTGCTGCTGTTTGTGGAAGCGGCCAGCCTGTTGCAGGACTCTAGCCAGGTTTTGTTGCAGGCCGGTCGGGCAACGGCAGATTTGCCGGAGTTGATTGCAGAAGCGCAGGCGCGGGCCGAAGTCCAGGTGCAGCTCCTTGGGATCCCCGCAGACTTGCGGGCACAGGTGCGAGGGATCCTCAGGTTGACCTCGCCCCAAGAGGTGCTGGCCTACTTGCAGGACTTGCTGGACAGGGGATCCGGCCCGGATTTGGAAGCCTTTTTGGAGCAGGCGGGATCCGCCTCTACAGTGCTGCGCTTCCCCCCCCTGTTGGTGGGGGCTGTGGCTTTGCAGGTGTTGCTGGAGCGGTTGGACTTTTCTCCAGAAGAGCGGGCTGTGGTGCAAGCCCAACGGGATCAATGGGAACAGGCCCTGGCGGAATTGGCCATCCACCACAGGGTTTCCCCAGAGCCGCTGCAGGCTGCTGCCGAGACGGTGCTGCGGGCGGCTTCAGCAGAGGAGCTGCTGCAACTGGGTCAGGATCTTTTTCAAGATCTCCAAGATCTCGCTGTTGCTGATTCTGAGCCAGAAGCCGAGCCCCAGGTGGAATTGGCGGGGCCTCTGCTGTTCATGATGGTGGCGGATTACCTGCTGGCCCAAACGGAGTATCCGCTGACCCCGGAGCAGCGGCTGGACTTGCAAACCAATCGCGCCGAGGCAGAAACCCGCTACTTGGCCATGCAAAAGTTGGGCCGCATTGAAAACTTGGCGGAGCAACAGGCTTATATTCGATCTTGGATTGACCAAGCTTCCGTACCGGATTTGCTGCAGGCTTTGGATCGCTTTTTTGCGGCGTCTGAACCCAACTCATGAGGCTCAGGGATCGCCGAAGATTTTGGATCCCCTATGCTGGAGTCAAAGGGATCCCACTTGAGGTGTGAAAGTGGACTGGGGCAGCCTGTTCTGGATTTTTCTGATCTTCAGCTCTTTGCAACCTCTGCTGAACCGTCGTGCCCAAGAGTTCCGGCGCTTGATGGCCATTCGGGAGTTGGAGCAAAAGCGGGGCAGCCGGGTGATTCTGCTCATTCACCGCCAGGAGTCGATTAGTTTTTTGGGGATCCCGGTTTCCCGCTACATCAGCATCGAGGACTCCGAGCAGGTATTGCGGGCGATTCGCCTCACTCCACCCAATACCCCGATTGATTTGATTTTGCATACCCCCGGTGGCCTGGTGCTGGCTACGGAGCAAATTGCCCGCGCCTTGATCCGCCATCCGGCCAAAGTGACAGTGTTTGTGCCCCACTACGCCATGTCGGGGGGGACGATGCTGGCCCTGGCCGCCGACGAAATCGTCATGGATGCCAATGCAGTCCTGGGGCCGGTGGATCCACAGTTGGGGGGGTATGCTGCCGCCAGTATTCTGCAGGTGGTGGCGGATAAACCCATTGCCGAAATCGATGACCAAACCTTGATCCTGGCAGATCTGGCCCGCAAAGCGATGCAACAGGTACAGAACTTCGTGCGGGATCTCCTGAAGGACGATGTGCCCAAGCGCAAAATTGCCCCCGAACGCATCGAGCCCCTCATCCAGTACCTAACCAGTGGACAAGTTACCCACGACTACCCGATCACTGCCGAAGAAGCCCAAAGGTTGGGCCTGCCCATTTCTACTGAGTTGCCACCCCAAATCTATGCCCTGATGGACTTGTACCCACAGGCCGCCATAGGCCGTCCTTCTGTACAGTACATCCCCATCCCCTATGATCCTCGCCCCGCTCTGCCCAGAGGGGGATCCCGCTCTGGCCTAGGGTGAACTCTTGGCGTAAGCTTCCATAGCTTCCAGGCGCAGCCCCCCTGCCCGGCGAAACAGCTCTTGTCCGGTGTGCAGGTGGCGATCGTCGCAGTTCAGCGGGAAATACTGCAGCTCCTCTAGAGCGTCCTCTAGGTGGTTGAGGGCGTAGTAGAGGCGAGAAGCCACTCCCCCCAGGCTGCTGGGATTGGGAAGGCGCCGAAAGATCTGCTGAGCTTGGGCCAGTTTCTGGCTACACTCTTCCAAATAGGTGGCGAAGGACTCCAACAGGTCGGGATCAAAGGGATCCGCCGCCAAAGCATGCAACTGAGGCTTTAGGGAAGACAACAAGGGCCCCAACACTCGGTTTAGAGGGGTGTAGACCTGTCGGATCCAGGCTGCACGGGCGATGGCTTCGTGGCTGACGGTTTCACGGGGGGATCCCGTCGGCTGGGGGCGGGGTGAGGTGCGGCTGGAGTGCAGTTGCCGATCGTATTCGCGGCGAGATTGGGGATCCTTGAGCACCGCGTAGGCAGCGTTGATCTGGCGGATGCGCTCAGCGGTGGCCCGATCTTTTTTGGCCAGCAGGCTATCGGGATGGTGGTACTTGACCAAACGACGGTAGGCAGACTTGATCTCCTCCGCCGTCGCCGCCACGGAAACGCCCAAAACTTCGTAGTGGGATCCCACTCCCGATCCGCTCTCCATAACCCCTAGGCTTGCCGGAAAGAAAAGAAACTTCCACATTGTACCTGCAGCCTAGAATAAAGGTGAGTTTTCCGGTGCTGCCCCATGTCTTCCGCCTCGCCCCAGGGATCCCCCCATCCTTTCAGTGCCCTCTTGGGGGCCGCCATCGCCGTCAGTTTGGGCTACGGGTTCTTTCAACTGCTGCTCTCGATGTTGGCCAAGTTGCCGCCAATTGAGGTGGAGATTGGATCGTTGGCCCGCGGAATCAGCATTCTGGTGCGCTACCTGCTGGTCGGTTCCGTTTCCCTGATTGCCTTCATGTTTGCCATGGTGGGGTTGGGGCTGGCGGCCTATTGTGTGCAATTGCTGGGAGAGCGGCTGACCTCCTCTCAGCGCTGAACCTAGGGGCACAACCTCTGGCCGACTCGTTGGGCGTTTATCATGATGAGCCAGCTTCTTCTCAGCGCAGCACCACCTTGGGGGAGAGCAACAAAGTCAGGGATCCCTGGCGGTAGTCAATCCGGCCTTCGGCAAAGCGCACTTGGGCTAGGCCCGCTTTTTTGAGGGTGATCGCGTCGGCATGGGCCGGGTTCAGCCCAATGGCCGTTTGCACCCACAGGCTCAGATCCGGCTGGTGACCGACCAGAGCCAAAGACGCCAGAGGTTCCCGCTCTGCTTGCCAGCGCACCAGGTCAGCAAAACTGCCCCCCGGAGCCAGCGGCTCAAACACCTCCACAGCTTCGGCCAGGTTCTCGTCCAAAAAGATCTCAGCGGTCTGTCGAGCCCTCACCAAGGGACTGGTGAGCAGGAGATCCCACCTCCAGCCCATGTTCTTGAGCTGGCGGGCAACCTTGCGGCAACGCTTGCGACCTTCGTCTGTAAGGGCCCGAAAGGCATCCTCGACTTCTGGCCGGGGTTCCTCGGCTATGCCATGGCGAATAAAATCCACAGCCAGCTCCTGCCGGGCAGCTTGCTTTTCTGCCGCACCCTGATGGTGCTCCGCACCGCTAACGCG
>NZ_JANSHQ010000382.1:0-2664 GCF_047461715.1 Synechococcus sp. R8-2
CTGGAACCGCCTGGAGAACCTGCTGCGCAACGCCGTCAACAGCGAGGATTTTGACCTGCAGGGATCCCTGGAAAAGGCCGTTGATTTTATCTTTTCTGAGCGGGGCGCTTTCCTGCGGGAGCGCCTAGTGGATGTGCTCTTTTCCAGCTCGGGATCCCAGGGTGGCTCAGATGGCTTGGCTCATTTGCAGCGTCTGTGGGAACTCCTCAGCAGCAACCCGAGCTTTCAGCCGCTGCAGCTTCTGCCGATTGTTGCCAAGGTGGCTGCCAAACCGGAAGCTCAACAACTGGGCCGTCAATTGGCCTCCCGCTGGTTGCAACGCTCGGCAGCTCGCCTCATCCGCGACCTGCTATTGCCGGATACAGAAAAGCCCAGTTCACCCTCTTCCCTCAACGGGCGTGGCGGGATCCCTGGGCCGGCAACCTCTGCTTCTACCGCTCAACTTCCTCTTCCGGCCTAGCTCAGGTGCTCTTGGGGGGCAGTATCGCTGTTGGGGTTAACAGAGGCCAGAGCCAGCGTAATCCACTCGGAAAATTCATCGCGGCGGAAAACCTGGGGGCGGGAGCGGGGGCCAAAACGCAGCAGGCTGGGCATGCCGTGCTCCTTGAGTCGAGACTGTAGCCAGGTGCCCACACCGGTTTTGCCATCGTTGGGCATTTCGGTTTGGAAGTCACTGTACATCAACAACAACTGGCTGCGAGATTGGAGCACCGCATTCTCTTGAATTAACTTCGGCAAGGAGAGATGGGTGGCTGAAACTGCCCCTTTGCTCCCTTTGGCCGATTCACGACGACGGTCGCGCGGGCGCGGGTTAGTGCTTTCACGGCTCTTGCGGGTTTTGGGTTCACTAGGCATAGAATCTCCTAAACGACAGAGTGCTCCCCAACGGGGGTTAAAGCGGGAACTCGCAGGCCAAAAGCCGAGCCCGCTGTGAAAGTGGCTCGATGGGTACAGTTCTGGAGAATCGCTGAGAAGAGGGACACCTGCTCTTGAGTAAGCGAAGAAGAACTGCGCTGAGCCGGCACGAAAGGCTGGGATCCCTTCGGCGCAACAGCAGTCCACAGCGGGCCGAGCTCCTGCCAATACATCCAAGGCCTGCCCTTGTTTTTCCTGTCGGAGGCCAGTTTGGCTACCACGAATCCGCAGGGCAAGCAAGCCCGGATATTACCCCTATATTGACTTAAAAATGGACAAGTGGACAGTCCCTGGCCGAGAATTTAGCTGCTGCGGCGGGAGCTTCGGAAGGAACTAGGCTTGCCCGCCGGTGGCGAGTATCGCTGAGCTACGGGAGCAGCCTCCTACTACACCTGGAAGCGGTTGTTGGTGGTGTCAAAAAAGGAGTTTCACTGGCTTACTGAGATACTATGCGCATTGCCATTGTCGGGTTGGGGTTGATTGGCGGATCCCTGGCCCTCAAACTGACCGAAAAGGGATATCCCGTCTGGGGGATAAGCCGCAACCCGGCCACCTGCAAACAGGCTCTGGAACGGGGTGCTGTCCAAGGCTGTGGAACCGAGTTGGCCCTGTTGGCTCGCTTTGATCCGCAAATGGTGCTGATCTGTACCCCTCTGGAGCAGGTGTTGGCCACGCTAGCCGCCCTGTTGCCTTATTTGTCGGCAGAAACCGTGGTGAGCGATGTCGGCTCGGTTAAGCAGCCCATCGTTGCTCCGGCAACCGAATTGTGGCCCTGGTTTGTGGGGGGGCACCCCATGGCCGGCAAAAGCCTGCAAGGGATCCAAGCGGCAGAAGCTGACTTGTTTCGGGGGCGGCCCTACGTGCTCACTCCCATCGCCGAGACCCAACCTCAGGCTCTCGATGCAATGAAAGAGCTGGTTGTTGCCATTGGCGCAGAAGCTGTCCTCACGGATCCCGCACGCCATGACCGAGCGGTGGCCTGGATCAGCCATTTGCCAGTTATGGTCAGCGCCAGCTTGATCGCAGCCGTCAGCCAGGAGGAGGATCCCGCGATTCTGGAATTGGCCCGCACTTTGGCCAGCAGCGGATTCCGCGATACCAGCCGTGTTGGCGGAGGGATCCCGCAATTGGGTTTGGAGATGGCCCGCCACAACCGGCAGGCGCTGCTGACTGCCCTGAGCAGCTACCAAGCTCAGCTGCGACAGATAGAGCGGTTGATCGATGGCGAAAAGTGGGACGAATTGCTCCGGGTGCTGCAACGAACTCAACAAGAATGGCAGCAGTTCCCGGTCAACCATCCTCGCGAAATTCTCCACAACCTGGGCGGTGGGAATGGACAGTAGACGTACTCCCCCAAGACTGGGGATCCCAGGGGGGCGGGGGAGTTCATGCTACCTTGAGCTTATGTGGACAGATCGAGCTTATGTTGAATGCGGCTCAGCTCTGGCTTTACCACCTAGAACAATGGGCAACTGAGCTGGTGCAGTTTCAACTGCAGCACCTTTCTCCCGTCAGTCTGCTGGTGGTGGGCTTGGCCGGCTTGCTCACCAGTCTTTCCCCCTGCACGCTGTCTATGCTGCCGGTGACCATCGCCTACATCGGCGGCTACACTCGCACCCCTGACGAAGCGGCTGCAGAAGGGCGGCTGCAGGTCTGGGCTCAATCCCTGGGTTTTGCGGCTGGGGTGGCTTTTACCCTGACCCTGCTGGGTTTGTCGGCAGCTTTGCTGGGTCGCGTTTACGGACAAAC
>NZ_JANSHQ010000383.1:0-2549 GCF_047461715.1 Synechococcus sp. R8-2
CTCCGCACCGCTGACGCGAACGCGCTGGTGGGACGGGGAGCGGCTCAGAGCATAATTGTTTGACTCTTGAGGATTGAAAACCCCGTTGGAACCCAAAAGATGAACTCTTCTGTTGAGCACTTTAGCGGGACGCAGCCCTCGCAGGCCGAGGTGGTGGTGGTCGGGGCGGGCATCAGCGGCCTAACGTTAGCCTTGCGACTGCAACAGGGCCTATCCTCCAGGGATGACTCCACCCAGCCGGTGCTCCTGGCCGAGGCCAGCTCCCGCGTGGGGGGCTGTATCTCCACCCAATCCAAAGACAGCTATCGCTGGGAAGAGGGCCCCAACAGCTTTACCCCCGTCCCCGCCCTGCTTAACCTCATTGCCGAGGTGGGCTTGGCGGAGCACCTGGTGCTGGCCGATGCCAAGCTGCCCCGCTACATCTACTGGGAAAAAGAGCTGCTGCCGGTGCCCCTGAGCCCTTCTGCGGCAATTGGCTCGCGGCTGTTGAGCGTGGGCGGCAAGTTGCGGGCCTTACGTGGGTTGTTGGGGTTTGTCGCGCCACCGCCGGGCAAAGAGGAAACGGTGCGGCAATTCTTCCAGCGGCAGCTGGGATCCGAGGTGGTGGAACGGCTGGTCGAACCTTTTACCTCAGGGGTGTATGCCGGGGATCCGGATCAGCTCAGCGCCTTGGCAGCCTTCCCCCGCATTGCCGGCTTGGAAGAACGCTACGGCAGCCTCTTTGCCGGTGCTGTGCAGGCTTTGCGCAGCCGTTATCGCTACGCGACGCTCCCGCGAACCCGTCACCAGGACAGCGGCAACTCCCCTATCCAACCTCCTCCCAAGCGGGGCCAACTGGGTAACCTGCGGCAGGGGTTGCAGCAGCTACCTGAGGCGATTGCCCAGAAACTGGGCAGTGCGCTGCGGCTGGGCTGGCGGGCTGTGCATCTCAAGCGGGATGAGACGGGCTACCGGGTGGGCTTCGTCATACACGACAGCGGTGCAGAGCACACGGCCCCAGAAGAAATCCACTGGGTGGCGGCTCAACAGGTGGTGCTCACCCTCCCTGCCTACGCTGCTGCCACCCTCCTGCAGGATCTCAACCCCCAGGCCAGCCGGCTGCTGAGGGAAATCCCCTACCCGCCTGTGGCGGTGGTGGCTTTGGCCTATCCAGAAGAAGCCCTCCCCCAACCGCTGCGAGGGTTTGGCCATCTGATCCCTCGCTCTCAGGGCCTGCGCACCCTGGGCACCATCTGGGCCTCCTCCCTCTTCCCAGAGCGGGCTCCTCAGGGCTATCACTGCCTGGTCAGCTTCATTGGGGGGGCCACCGACGCGGCTTTTGCCTGTCAGAAAGGGATCCCGCCCATTACGGCGCTCTCCCCTGACGAGCGGGCCCAAATTGTGCATGCAGAACTCAGCCAGATCCTGCTCACCCGCCCTGTCGAACCCATCCGCCTGGGAGAGCGCCTGTGGCCCCAGGCTATCCCGCAATATACGCTTGGCCACCGGCAGCGGATTGCCCAATTGCAGGCCAGCCTGGCCGACCAAACCCCAGGGGTGTGGGTGTGTGCCAACTACCTGGATGGCGTGGCCTTGGGAGATTGTGTGCGGCGGGCCGAGGCCCTAGCCCAGCAGATCCTGTCCGTCCGGCGTTAGCGGTGCGGTTCCCGTTCGCGTGTAGCAGCATAGAGTGCTGTAGACATAGCAGCATGAGCCATCCCTACACCAGCCTCCTGCTCATCCCCACCGGCATTGGTGCCCGCATCGGTGGTTTTGCCGGGGATGCCCTGCCTGTTGCCCGCACCCTGGCAGCAGCCGCAGAGCGGGTCATCACCCATCCCAACGTGTTAAACGGAGCCAGTTTGTTTTGGCCGATGGGGAACGTGTTGTACGTGGAAGGGTACGGCCTGGATCAGTTCTGTGCGGGGGTGTGGAATTTGCGGCCAGTGCGCCAAAACTGTGTTGGGGTGGTGCTGGATGCCGGGATCCCCCCCGATCTGCAACAACGCCACCTGCAGGTGATGCAGGCTGCTCAGGCCACCTTGGGGCTCAACATTGGCCCCTGGCGCTTGACCCGCCAACCCTTGGGCGTTTCCGTCGGCTTCTCCCCCTCAGGAGCCAGCCAGGGATCCCTGGCCCAGCCTGATGCTCTCTTGGAGACTGCCCAGGAGCTGGTTCGCCTGGGGGCAGAGGCCATTGCCGTGGTGGCCCGCTTTCCGGATGACTTGGACTTCAGCCAGTACGAGCAGGGAAGGGGGGTGGATCCCCTGGCCGGCGTCGAAGCCCTGATCAGCCACCTGGTGGTGCGGGAGTTGCGGATCCCTTGTGCCCATGCCCCCGCTTTCTACCCTGAGACTTTCCCCAAGCCGGTTCACCCCCGCGCTGCCGCAGAAGAGGTGGGGTTTACCTTCCTGCCTTCGGTTTTGGTGGGCCTCAGCTATGCTCCCCAATTTGTCAAGAGCGGGGATCCCGTCCAACCGGGCGACCTGACAGCAGAGCAGGTGGACAGCGTCATCGCCCCGGCCACTGCCTTTGGGGGGCCTGGCTTGCTGCACCTGGCCAGCCGTTAT
>NZ_JANSHQ010000384.1:0-16634 GCF_047461715.1 Synechococcus sp. R8-2
GTCAGCGGTGCGGAGCACTTTCTCAACCCAAATCTGGATCGATCCAAACAGGCCCTGCAACAGGTGCGTCAGGGCATCGATCAGCTTCAGCAGCAAGGCTTTTCTCTGGAGCAGGTGCGGGATCTGCTGCTAGCGGAGATCGATTGGCGATTGCGCTGCAGTGCCCAAGTGCTGGTGTGTGTGCCCAACCGGGATTTGGGTACAGGACAACTGATGGCCCAGCAAATCCAGCAGACTTTGGGCATCCGGGTCCAGTTGGTGCCCCTGGAGGAGCTGGCCACCGTTCTGGATCAGATCCAGTCCGGCACTGTGGTGACGCTGCACTATTTTCTCAGCGCCGTCGAGGCCATTGCCCAACCCCGGGGGGCCCGTGTTCTGACAGTGGAGGTGTCCGACTACGCCCGCGAAATTGCCCTGATCCGCCAATTGCCTTCCTACGCCTGTCTGGGGCTGGTGAGCATCAGCACTGCCCTGCTGGAGGTTGCCGAGGTGATCGTCCACAGTCTGCGAGGAGACCTGCTGGTGCTGACGGCAGTGATCTCGGATACGGAACGGGTGGGATCCCTAATCCGCCGCGCCCATACGCTGATTTGCGATGAGGCCAGCTACCCCACCCTGCGGGTCTTGGTGCGCCAAGCCCGAGCCGATCTAATCCGCACACCCAACCTAGTCTGCGCCACCCCCCACATCGGAGAAGCAGCCATGGCCGAGCTGCGACGGGAACTGGGTGGGATCCCTGGAGCCGGAGGAGATGGGGACGCAAGCAGTAGCAGTTTGCAAGGCAAAGAAACCCATTAAGCCTTGTTGCAGGTGAGCCATTTTGCGGATGACAGGCTGCCCGATATCGTGTTTAAGTGGAAATACGGTAAAAGCTTACTCACTTTGATTCATCGCTGATCAGTCTTTACACGTATGGTGATCCTCGACTACGCCTCCGCCAATCACGACTATGTGGCGGTTACACGGGAAGGTTTCTGGGAGGCCATCCGCTTCCAAGACCATTTTTACGTCTTCAACCGGGGCTTTTCTCAGCTGCAAGAGGCCATCGCCAGTTGCCGCTACGACATGGATCACGGATCCCTGATCAGCCTGGTGGTGGTGCGCCCTCGGAGCTATGAGGTGTGGTCACAGGTGGGATCCGACATTCCCGTCTTGCCAAAGCAACTCTTGAGCCCCACAGCCAGGGACTCCGTCTCGCCGGCGCGCCAGTGCTCCGCACCCCTGTCACCAGCGCGGAAGCGTCGCATAGCAATGACGGCTCCATCGGGGCCCGAACGTCCTTTCTGGTCTTTCTGGGGCTGGGGATCCAAGGCTTATGTGGTGGATGGCGAGCCGGCTGCACCCCAGTCTTTGTTCCACCATAGCCCTCGGCCCTACAACGCTCTACAGGCCTAGGCCGGAATCGGTTTCAGGGAACAGGACGGCTCCACATGCAAATTGAGATCCGGCTCTTCCACCAGCAGGGGCACGCGCTCGGCCACTTCCAGGCCAAATCCTTTCAAGCCGCTGATGTGGCGAGAGGTGTTGCTGATCAGGCGCATTTTGCGCACCCCTACATCCCGTAGGATCTGGGCGCCGATGCCGTAATCGCGCAAGTCCATCGCCACCGGTGGCGCGGTTTCAGAAAGTCCCAGATCTTGCCGGGCGTAGGACTTGATTTGCTCGATGAGACTCAGCTCCTGCTCTTGCCGGCGCAGGTACACCAGCACCCCCTTGCCTTGGTGGTCGATCATCTTCAGGGCCGCTGTCAATTGGCGGCGACAATCGCAGCGCAGGGATCCCAGCGCATCCCCTAGGGGACACTCCACATGGACGCGCACCAGGACGGGCTCAGCGGCAAATTGGGTCGGATCCCCTTTCACCAAGGCCAGGTGCTCGACTTGGTTGAGGCTATCGCGGTAGCCGTAAACCCGAAACTGGCCAAACTCCGTTGGCAGGGTGGCGGCAGCCTCTCGGTGAACCAGTTGTTCGGTGCGCAAGCGGTACTCGATGAGGTGGGCGATGGTGATGATCTTCAAATCGTGCTGACGGGCATATTCGATCAACTGGGGCAGGCGGGCCATGGAGCCGTCTGGGTTTTGGATCTCGCAGATGACCCCCGCCGGATACAGCCCGGCCAACATCGCCAGATCCACCGCCGCTTCCGTATGGCCAGCCCGTTTGAGCACCCCGCCCTCCCGTGCCCGCAGCGGAAAGACATGCCCAGGGCGGCGCAGATCTTCGGGCCGTGTATTCGGGTGAATGGCCGCCTGAATGGTGCGGGAGCGATCGGCAGCGGAAATGCCGGTGGAAACTCCGGCTTCCGGCCCAGCATCAATGCTGACGGTGAAGGCAGTTTGGTTGCTGTCGGTGTTCTGCCCCACCATCAGCGGGATCTTCAGCTCATCGAGGCGGGATCCCTGCATGGCCAGGCAGATAAGGCCCCGCCCGTAGGTGGCCATGAAGTTGATAGCTTGGGGCGTGGCAAACTGGGCAGCACAGACCAGATCCCCTTCGTTTTCTCGGTTTTCGTCATCGACCACGATGACCATGCGACCACACTTGAGGTCTTCGAGGGCTTCGGGGATGGAGTGGAAGATCGTCTCTGTCTCGGCCTGCGGGATGGCGCTCATGGAAAAGGGGACGCAAAAAGGGAAAACCTGGCACAGCCGGCTCTGGGCACCGGATCTGCCGGATCTATGCTAGAGCAAACCGGGCGACAGGTAGGGATCCCAAGGCAGAGTCAGTACTTGGGAATCGAGGGATCGTAAGCCTCTGCCCAGGCGAGGATCCCCCCGCGCAGGTTTTTTCCTTGGATCCCAGCAGCTTGTAGGATCTTCAGGGCTTTGGCCGAGCGTGCCCCACTCTTGCAGTGGACGATCAGCTCTGAGCCGTTAAGGAGGCGACGCACCTGCTCCACCCCGTCGCCGTTTTCAATTTGGGGCAGGGGGATCAGGTGAGCACCAGGGATCCGGCCTATCTCCCACTCATTTGGGTTGCGCACATCGACCAACACAAAGTCTTGGTGAGCATCCATCCGCGCTTTCAGCTCGGCCACAGTGATCTCGGGGATCTCTGTCTGGCCAGCTTGTTCTGTGGCTTGGGCTGGCGGGATCCCGCAGAACTGCTCATAGTCGATAAGCTGGGTGATGGGAGGAGTGGCGGGGTTTTTGCGCAGCTTCAGCTCCCGGAAGCTCATGTTCAGGGCATCGTAAAGCAGCAGCCGCCCACTTAGGGTTGTGCCCACGCCCAGCAGGATCTTCACGGTTTCGGTAGCTTGAATAACACCGATGATGCCGGGGAGGATCCCCAACACTCCCCCTTCGGCGCAGGAGGGCACCAGTCCTGGTGGGGGCGGCTCGGGGTAGAGATCCCGGTAGTTGGGCCCATCTTCGTAGTTGAAGACCGTCGCTTGTCCCTCGAAGCGGAAGATCGAGCCGTAGACATTGGGCTTGCCCGTCAACACACAGGCATCGTTCACCAGGTAACGGGTGGGGAAGTTATCGGTGCCATCCACAATCACGTCATAGTTGGCAAACAGCTCCAGTGCGTTGTGGGCCTTCAGGGCGGTGTTGTAAACATCCACTTGACAGTGGGGGTTGATCTCCAGGATGCGGTTCTTGGCCGATTCCACCTTCGGCTTGCCCACCCAGGAGGTGCCGTGGATCACCTGCCGCTGCAGGTTGGACACATCCACCACATCAAAATCGACGATGCCAATCCGCCCCACGCCGGCTGCCGCCAAGTACAGCAACAGGGGCGAGCCAAGCCCGCCGGTGCCAATGCACAGCACCTTTCCGGCTTTCAGCCGCTTCTGTCCTTCCAGGCCCACCTCGGGCAGGATCAAATGCCGAGAAAACCGCTCCATCTCCTCGCGGGAGAGGCTGACTTGGCTGGTGTCCAGGTTCAACATGCTCACAACCCTCCGGCAATAGCGGGAACGATGCTGATGACGGCTTGTTCTCCCACGGGGGTGTTGTTGCCTTGGGGCAACGTGCGCACATCCTCGTCGTTGAGGTAGACATTGACAAAATTGCGCAGCTTCCCATCCTCGGTGTAGAGGTGGCGCTTCAGCTCGCCATAGCGGGCGATGAGGTTGCCCATCACTTCGCCAACATTGCTGCCCTCGATCTCGACAGCTTCCAGGTTGTCGGTGTAGGGGCGCAGGGGAGAGGGGATCAGAACTTTGGTTGCCATGGGAGTTCGGGGAGAGATCTTGGGTATCTACTAGAGACTTTTGAGGATCCAGAGGATCTGGGCTGACCTATCCGTTTGTCGATCTTGTTGGGGCTGTCTACTGACTTTGAGGATTCAGCTATGTTACAGACAAGGTTCAGCACTAGACTACCGCTTTTTCCGGTGGTACCCATCCCAGCTTTCAAGGATCCCAACTGAACTTAGCCGTGAATTTCAGCCTGAAACAGCGGCAAAGCCCAAACGACTCTAGCTTGCCAAAGCCGGGAGCGGGGGGATGCGAATGTCTTCCAGCATCTGCATCGGCTCCCGTTGGGGCTGCTCCTGCTCATCCAAAACCCAGCTCACCACCTCTTCTGCCTTGCCCTCGCGCACACTGACGATCACACAGGAAAAGCCCCAGGGAAAAGCATGCTGCCGATCAAACTCGGAGGGGATGGCCGCATGGTTGGGATGGGAATGATAGGTGCCCAGGATCCCCAGCCCTTTGCGCACCGCATGGTCGTTGGCCCGCTTGAAATCCGCCGGATCGATCAAAAAGCGGCGGCGGCTGGATTCCCCGTCTGCCAGAGGGTTTTCCGCTTGATCCCAGGTGTTGGTCACCGACCAAAGCTCGTGGATGATCTTGTCGGATCCCCGGATTTCCCCAATTAAAATGCCGCAGCTCTCGTGGGGAAAGGCTTGTTCGCCGTGCTGGCGGATGCTGTGAAGGTGGTCTGCCGAGAGGTAGAGGGCCATGAATCTCGCCTTTGCCGATGGAGTTACCGTTCTTTTATTCTGGCACAAGTTGGCCGGGGATCCCTCAACTTAGCTACACGGATGCCATTGGGGCGCAACGGGCAGGCCGTTCCGCAGAGGCCGCCGCTGCTGAAAATGTTCGGCCACCAGTGTGGCGCGGTCAGACCCGTCCATCGAGTGAACCCAGAGGTGGCTCTGGCTTTGGAGGGGTGACGGGGGCATAGTGGGGGCAACCCTGGCACGGCCCTTGGGGATGGACGGCACAGCGCAACCAAGCCGAGTGGGCACTGAAAACACAAGAGGGATCCCCCAGGGGTGGGCCAAATTCGCCGGCCCGTTGACGGCGCAGCAGCACCACTTGCCGTCGCCAATCTTGCAAAAATCGGCTGTAGGCGCGTTCCCGCCAGCGACGCTTGGCCGCATTTGCGAGGACGTGGGCGGTGAGGTTATCCAACATGGAACGATACCCAGGGAAGAGGCCAACAGGCTGGGAGTTGCGTTGGATGGCTGAGAACCTCAGGATGGCACACACTGGCGAGAAGAACCCAAGAATTGCAAACTCTCCTTGAGTTCAGTTTAAGTTTGTGGAGTTTCTTCCGATGGCTCTGGCTGCTGGTGGCGGGCCTGGGCCCGTTGCAGGGCTTCTCGCACCACGGCAAAGCCCGTTCCCCCGGCGCTGAGCCGCGTGGCCACCACCTGGCGGGGCTCAATGGCCGTCAAAATGTCCGCCTCAAAGGCCGGGTGGAAGGTTTTCCAGCGCTCCAAGGGCAGATCCCGCAGCAGGATCCCCTCTGCCAAACAAATGCGCACAATCTGCCCCACCAAATCATGGGCTGTGCGAAAGGGGATCCCTTTGCGCACCAAGTAGTCGGCCACATCGGTGGCGTTGGAGAAATCTTCCTGCACAGCAGCCGCCATGCGCTCAGGTTGAAATTGGATCCCTTCCCGCAGCAGAAGGGTCATCGCCTCTAGGCAGGCTTTCAGGGTATCGACCGTGTCGAATAGTCCCTCTTTGTCTTCTTGGAGATCTTTGTTGTAGGCCAGCGGCAGCCCCTTCAAGGTGACCAACAAAGCCTGGAGATGGCCAAACACCCGCCCCGCCTTGCCGCGCACCAACTCCGGCACATCGGGATTTTTCTTCTGGGGCATGAGGCTGGAGCCGGTGGCACAGGCATCGGTGAGGGTGACAAAGCCGAACTCCTGGGAAGCCCAGAGGATCATCTCTTCCGAGAGGCGGCTGAGATGCACCAAAATCAAGCTGGCGGCAGCGTGGAACTCCACCAGGTAGTCCCGGTCGCTGACGGCATCCAAGCTGTTGGCGCTGATCCGCTCAAATCCCAGCAGATGGGCGGTGAGCTGCCGATCGATGGGCAGAGAAGTGCCGGCCAAAGCCCCGGATCCGAGGGGGCAGACATTCACCTCTTCCCGCACCCGCCCCAGCCGTTGCCAGTCTCGCCAGAACATTTCTTCATAGGCCAAGAGGTGGTGGGCCAAGCTAATCGGCTGAGCCCGTTGCAGATGGGTGTAGCCGGGCAGGATTGTCTCCAGATGCCGCTCGGCCAAGTCCAACAAAACTCCGCGCAGCTCCCAGAGGGCTTGACGAAGGTGATCGATCTGATCTCGCAGATAGAGACGCAGATCGGTGGCCACTTGGTCATTGCGGGAGCGCCCGGTATGCAGTTTTTTTCCCACTTCCCCCACCAAAGCCACCAAACGACGCTCGACGGCGTAGTGGACATCCTCTGCCTCTGGATCGGGCCGGAAGGTGCCGGCAGCCGCTTCCTGTTGGATCTGCTCCAATCCCCACCGGATCTGGTCGGCCTCTTGCTGGGTCAGGATGCCACAAGCGGCCAACATCTGCACATGAGCCAGGGATCCGGCCACATCGTAGGGCAGCAGGCGGATGTCGAAGCCGATACTGGCGTTGAAGCGGGCAATGGCAGGGTGCAGGGATCCCTCGAAGCGTTGGCTCCAGGGGCGAGGGGTGGAAGTTACCGTCGGCTCAGACATTGGCTGGGAACCGGAAGAATGGGGAGAAGGATTGACCACCGTAGGAAGACCCCACTGCAGTTGTGGAGAAAAAACACAGAAACCGACCGCCGACGGCCAAAACCCCGCCGGCTCAGGCCAACTGGATCCAGCTAGAGCAATGGCGACAAGGCTCTAGTGGGAGCTGGTGATGCTCTTGAGCATGTAGCCCGCCACGATCCCTATCAAAAGCGCCCAAATTTGGCCCGATTCCACAAAGCCATTCCAACCCTTGCGGATATCGCCCAGCACATCCTGTCGGAACACCTGCCCGACAATCATTTCCGTCTGGAAAGCCGCGGGGGCCGGCAAGTAAACCGAAGCGGTTTCAGACCCAGAAGGAGAGAAGTTCATGGTTGTACCTCAGGTGTAGATAACACAGTGCAGCCAACCTGGTAGCTCCACCAGCTAGAGCGTACCGCTCTGAAAGACCTACGAAACGCCAACAAACACTTCCACTCGCACCGGCGGCGCGGAGTGCTCAGCGTCTGCCGCGCTTCTGCTTTCTTCCTGCCTTAACGAACTATGGCTGGCAGCAGAGATCACCCCCACTGCCCCGCCAGAGGGATCTCCCCAGGCGTGACTTCCCCGCAAGCTGCAGGTAGCCGCTCCTTGCTCTCTGAGAGAGCCACACAGACTAAAGCTGGAGCAGGCTTTAGCCCATGCAGAACGCATGCCAGAACTAACCAACTAGCCTAGTAGTCCGGCAAAACCACGTCAACCAACCCACCGTTGCTGCCCAGCCCAGTAGCGTTGAGTAGCTTGCTTGAGCTATTGTGAGCGTTGCGGCCTGCTGTCATTAACCCTGAGTTTGAACTTTTTTAGCTAGGCTGGCTCGGAGTCGGGCAACACCTTCAACACCACCAGCGTTGTGTCGTCCACGGGCTCAGGCCGCAGGGAAATCTCGTCCTGCAACAGGAGCTCTGGATCCTCGGGCAGCCATAGGGGAAGAGGGTGGGATCCCCGACGGCCTCGGAAGGCATCCATCTGCTCAAACAAGCTCTCCAAAATGTCTTCGGGGGAGTCGTAGCGACAGGCAGCATACTGGATGGCGTCCATCAGCCCAGAGGTTTCCAAGCGCTCGCCGCGGGTGTTGGCTGTCTCCGTGTAGCCATCGGTGTAGTACACCACCACATCCCCGGGTTGCAGTTGCACGCAGCTTTCCGAGTAGTGGCTGTTTTCTTCCAAGCCGATCAGCGCCCCCTCTGTGTCCAGGGGTTGAATTTCTCGGGTGCGGGCCTGCCACCACAGGGTGGGGTTGTGGGCCGCGTTGCTGAAGCAGAGGCGATGGGAGCGGGGATCGTACTCCGAATAAAACAGGCTGATGAAGCGATTGGAGTTTTCCAGGTCACTGTACATGGCCCGGTTCAGATGTTGCAGAACACGGGCCGGCGAATGGCGGTTGAGGGCCTCCGCCCGCACCATGGCGCGGGTCATGGTCATCAACAGGCCGGCGGGCACCCCTTTGCCCATCACATCCCCAATGACGATGGCCAAGCGAAAGCCTGCCGTTTCTTCAGATGAGTCGGATGTTTCCAGGCGTTCGCCGGGAATCTTGATGAAGTCATAGTAGTCGCCCCCCACTTTGCTGGCCACCCGGCAACGGGCTGCCAGGCGAATCCCCTTGACTTGAGGGCACTCCCGAGGTAGCAGTTGGGTCTGGATGTAAGAGCCAATCTCCATTTCTTTTTCCAGGGCCATCTTGCGGCGCAAGGCTGCCGTCAAGCGGTCATTTTCGATGGCCACCCCTGCCTGATCGGCGACCAAGCGCAACAGTTGTTGGCGACGTTCATCCCAGTGGTAGCCAGGCTGACGGCTGAAGACGTACAAGCGACCCTGGACAGAGTTGCGAATCAGCAGCGGCGTGCCGAAAAGGCGTACATCCGGCCCCAAGCTCTGGCGGAACCGTTCGTCCAAGAGGTGTTCAAGGGCAGGGATCTTAACAGACAGGGATCCCTCCGTTTTGAGAATGGGCTCTTGAGCCGAGAGAGTTTGGGCGATCTGCTCCATCTCAGCCCGAATCTGCTCGCGGTGATTGAGATCGGAACAATGCAGTTGATCCAACTGGATGGTGCCGTTGGGATTGAACAAAACCAGGGCTCCCCCTTCGGCATCGGTCAGTTGGCTGGCCACAAAAGCCGTCAGCTCCAGGATCTGGTTCAAGTTGTTAAAGGAGCGCAGGGCAAAAGCCAGCCACGCCAGCAGATACTGCATCCGATGGTGTTCTCTCTCCAGTTCTGCCACCCGATCCGGCATTGCAGGGGCAGGCACAATGGCCGGCTTGACCTCCGGCAGCTCTCTATCATCGGACGCAACGGCACCTGAAGAGGTGGGATCCTCATCCTGGCCGGTCTGAGCTGAGCGCAAGTCCCCCGAATTGTCCGTGGGCGACAGCGACGGAGCATTGGGGGGGAGGGGATTTTTGCCCGAATCCTGGGCCAGCAAGGACTCTGACCACAAAGAATCTGACAGCCCGGCAGGGGGCTGCCCTAAAACGGCCTTTTGGGGGCTGTGATCATCCATCGGGAAGACTGGCGTTAATCCCTTGGAAACGTAACGAAACAGCTTAGCAAAAATATCACAAGCTTCATCACACTCATCCCTCACACCCGGCGATGCTGACGGGATCCCTGGCACAGCTCTCGGTAGAGCTGTTCCACCTGGCTGAGGTTGTGGCTGAGGGTATAGCGCTCCAGCACCCGCTGGCGGGCCTTCATCCCCAGCAGTTGGGTAAACTCCCGTTGATCCCGCAGCAAAGGCAGCAGCGTTTGCAGCTCTGCTGTCACCCGTGTCGGATCCAGCGGGATCCCGGCTCCATCGGCCAAAACCTCGCCATCAGCGCCGACATCGGTGGCTACCGCTGCCAGCCCACAGGCCATCGCCTCCAACAGGGACAAAGAGAGCCCCTCGATCAAGGAGGGCAAAACAAACACATCGGCTCCTCGCAAGATCTCGATGCGTTGCTGCTCGTCGGCAATATAGCCCAGCCAGTGGATCCCATGTTGAAGGGTGTAGCAGGGCTTGAGGGTGTTGAGCAGTGGCCCATCCCCCACGATCAGCAGACCACACTTCTCCCCCATTTGGGCGTGTTTCCAAGCCTTGAGTAGGGCTTCCAGGTTTTTTTCCGGCGAGACCCGCCCTTGATAGACGAAGATCCGCTCCAGTCCCAACCGCTGTTTGAGGGTGGAGGGCCCAGGCGCGTACTTGTCCACATCCACACCATTGGGAATGACCACCACCTGCTGGGGGCTCACCCCCAGTTTGACCAAGATCTCCCGTTGCGTTTCCGAGAAGACAATGGTGCGGTGATAGTTGGCCAAACACGGGGCGTAGAGCTGGTAGGCCAAGTATTGGGTGCGAGAGGCGATGTTGCGCCGCCGCCGGTCGAAGGCCGGGTGGAAGGTGGCCACCAGCGGCTGGTTGAGCTCAGCACAGATCTCCGGCAGCACAAAGTCGATGGGAGAAATGGTCAAGGAGGCATGCACCAGATCCGGCTGCAATTCCTTGAGGGCCTGGGTGAGCAACCGCTTGGCGTTGGGGGCCGGGATCGTGTAAATCTGCGATTTGTACAGACAGGGGAGGGAAACGTCTCGACGATCCAGCTCCGCCCTCCAGCCTTCACCTCCAGGATCCAGGGCGGGCGGTTGGCCCTCGTTGGTGAAGTGAAAAAAGCTCACTTGATGCCCTCGATCCAAAAGGCCGTTGGTCATCTCGCGGCTATAGGTGACGTTGCCACAGAAAGGTGTCTTTTTGCCTATCCAGGCGATGTGCATGGGCGGATCCCCGCGGAGCTGAAACGCTGAGCTGCAAAAGGAGTCTCGATTCTTAAACCTCTACAAGAGTAGCAGAGTTGGCTCCTGCCTTGGCCCGTTCCCCCAGAAGAGGGTATCCAGCCTGGCGCTGCGGCAGGATTTAGGGGGCCTCTCTGCCCAATAAGCTCCAGGTGTACAGCCCCGCCAGCCCCGTCAGAACAGACAGGGCCACAAACATCCAGGGAAGGCCAAGGCGGGCTTCTGCCAATCCCGTGAACACCAGCGGCAAACTGAGGGCAATGTTGGCGGCGTTGTTCTGGAGCCCAAAGATCTTGCCCCGCAGATGGTCGGGCGTTTCCTCTTGGATCAAGGTTTGCATCGGCACCGCCACCAGAGCCCCGCCACAGCCCAACAGGGCAATCCAGCCCAAGCTGGGCAGCAGCCAGTGGGTCGTCCAGGAGAGGGCTGCCAGAGCCCCACAGAGCAGCAGGGATCCCAGGCCAACCCAGGCGCGGCGGCTCACCCGTCGGCCCGTATGGCCCACCCAAAAGGCGCCGATCCCCATGCCTAGGCCAGCAGCGGCCAACAACACCCCGAACTGATCCGGCTTCAGCTCTGCCATCACTTCGGCCATGCGCACCGCCAAAACTGCCAGCGCCGCAAACAGCGAGTAAAGCACCACCACCTGCACCAAAGCAGCTCGGATCAGGGGCACCTGGCCGACATAGTGCAGGCCCAGCCGGAGATCTTCCCAGAGGTGAGGGACTTCCCAACGCCGGGGCTCCAGCTTCTCATGGGGTTGTAGCAGCAACAGCAGGGATCCCGCCAAGAGGTAGGCTCCTCCCACCAACAGCTCCGGACCCACTTCCCAGCCCGGCAACCAATGGCGTACCCAACGATCTGCCAGGGTTAACAGCGGCTCCCCCACGGCAAACCCGACGATCAGCGAAGCCATCATCGTGGTGGTGTACAGGGAGTTGGCCGCCAGCAGCTCTCGCTTCGGCAGGATCAGGGGCAAAGTCGCCTGCTCGGCAGGAGCAAAAAACTGGGTCAGAACCGAGACGGCAAAGCTCACCAGCAACAGCCCCGCAAACCCCAAGGGGATCCCCGGCCAAAGGTCGCGCCCAGCGGTAAGCCAAAGCAGCGGCGGCAACAGCAGCACCAGGATCCCGCGCCCCAGGTTGGAGAGCACCAACACCCCTTTTTTCAGCCAGCGATCCACAAATACCCCTGCCAGGCTGCCCAATAGCATCGCCGGCAGCGTAAAAGCCAGCATGATGGCCGAGACCCAACCGCTGATGGAAGCCCCTTCCGGCTGAAATTCGCGGGCAACCAACCCAATCAGCAGCACCAACAACACCTTGTCCGCCAACTGGGAACACGCCTGCCCCATCCACAGCAGCAGGAAATTGCGCCGGCGCAGCACGGTTACAAAGTTGCTCAGGCCCGGCTCAGACAGACCTTGATCTTCCTTCTCTGCTTTTTGCCCCTTTTCGGGATCCTCAGGGGGTGGCTCCGGCAGGGGATCCCCAGGAGAACACTCCGGCGAGCTGAGGGCGGGGCTTGCTGTCGGCTCAGGCAAGAGAGCTTCTGACTTCAGCCCCCAAGTTGGCGTTGACGCAGGTGGGGGATTCTGGAGAGGGGAACTGGGGTGGCAGATCCCTGCCCCTCCCTCCGGCCAGCCCCATCGTTGCTCCAAAGTCATCATGCTCCCCAGGTGACCTGCCCATTTCCCCGACGTCGGCCCCACAACAGAATGGGATCCCGTCAGCAAACAAAAGTGGAAATGGGGTGCCCCGATCTTATCTTGGCCCGCCTTCCAATCCACCAACCCAAATCTTGGGAATCGGCAGGCCTAGCTTCCTGCGGCAGACAAGGAGCGCAAGGGATCCGGGATCGACTCGCTGGGAGCCACAAAGCTGCCCTTTTCCACAAAAGTCAGGCGCAGGCTCAGCCAACGAATAAAATCCGCGTTGGTGGATACCACTGCCCCCAGGGGCTCCTTCAACTTGTCCCGCAGGGGCTTTAACTCTGGAGCCTCCATGAAGGCCGGCTGCGGCACCCAGAAGAAATCGACAGGGTGATGGTGCTCCTCGCAGTATCGACGACGCTCCTCCAACACCTCTTCCAGGGGCTCAGAACGCAAGAAGGACAGGCTGGCAACGACAAAATGATAGGTGGCCAGTTCGGCTGCAGACATAAGACTAAGATCGCTAGGTCGCTGTGAAACTATCAAGCTGTGAAACTATGCAAGAGTAAAGGCCAGAGTCGGGCGTCCACGGCTTCCGCTGCGAGCTCTGGCTCTATCCTTTAGAGATGGGCAGATTTGAGCAGGTGCGGGGCCGGATCGCGGGAGCTACACAGGGGCTGACAGTCTTCCAACTGCTGGAGAACGGGTAGCCGCGCCATGACTTCCTCAGGGGGCATGGAGTGTTCTGAAGCCTGCTTGAGGGTAGGTAGAGCCTGAGCTGCCCATTCCCGAGCCCAGGGAGCGGACTCAGGAGTTTCCTTCTCCTCCAACAGCTCTTGGCAAAGGGCAGTTGAGCGCTCCAAGTCACCACTGCCCTGATATGCCATGATCAGAGCTACACGAGCCAAAACGCATTCTTCCGGATTTGCCCTCGAGCCATTGCGCTCGCTCAGGCGGTGCTCCTGTCTCTCTTGGATGGAACAGCAGTAGCAGAACGACTCGAGAAGGTTGATCGCCTCCAGGTAGCGCTCCTGCTTGAGAGCAGTGATACCGGCGCGGAGGGATCCATGGGGGTGGGACATGAGCCTAAGTACAAGAAAAGAGTTCGGACGGACTTGCACCTGAAGGTTATCCAGTCAGTGGCCCGTCTTCTCATCCAAGGTTTCGTGTCTAAAACTACTATACACCCTCTGGACAAGTGACCGCCGATTTACTCTTCCTCTTAAGCTTGTGGAAAGGGCGCTCAACCCTTACGGGCTAGGGTGTAGGCGCTGACATAGTGAGTCTCCCGGCGCAGCACCGCACAGCCTGCCTGTTGCAGGCGCACCCCCAGATCGTCGTGGATGTAGTCGCGGTAGTAGGGTTCGTGGAAGGTTTGCATAAAGGCTTCCATCGTCTCCTTCAGCTCTGGCGAATCCAGCAGTTGCACCGAGTCGCAGATGACCACCACGCCCCCTGGCTTCACCACCCGACTCATCTCGTTGATGACATTTTGTCTGGCCGGGCCAGGCAGCTCATGAAAGAGAAAAACGCTGATGACGGCGTCAAAGGTGGCATCGGCATAGGGCATGGCCTCGGCGTTGGCGCGGATAAGCTGGGGCAGCTCCCCCGGCAGCTCCTGCAACAGTCGGTTGGCCTTGCGCAGATAGGCGGGGGAAAGATCCAGACCGTACAAAGCCGCTTTGGGCAGGGATCCCCGCAGTAGGCGCAGCATCCGCCCCGTGCCACAAGCTACATCGAGGATGTGGGGGCTGACCAAGGTGGGATCCAAGGCATCTTTGAGCAGGCGAATCACCCGACGGCGCATCGCGTCCGCTGTGCCCCCAAACAGCAGCTCCACCTGCAGGTCATAAAGCTCAGCCGAGCTGTCGCTCAGGTAGCCGTTGGTTTGGTAATGGAAATTTTGCAGGTAGTATTTCGGATAGCCCTCGGTGGAGATGTCTTGAGAAAACTCTTGGTAACGCTTGCTGTGAACCCGCCGAGTAATTTGCGGCAAATCCAACCACACCTGTGGGTAATAGCGGGCAAAGTCCAGCCAGGGGTTGTCGAACAAGAGCGCGTGCGGGTAGTACCCTGCCTCAGCATCTTGCCAGTCCGCTTGCAGGAGTTGTTCATAACGGGCCCGCAACACCTGTAGCGTGTCAGCGCTCACCCGCACCTTGGCCCGCGGCGGCGGGGTCCTCCCGGAGGAGAAGCTTTGCAGATCCCTGAGCACGGAGAGCATCAGATCTGAAGCTTGGGTGGAGAGCGCTTTGTGGGCAAAGCCGAAGATGTTTTTGCCCCACTGAAAAGCGCGGTAGGCAGCTTCTCCGACTGGAGATGGGATCGGCAGCGACAGCTCAGGACTTAGTTGTAGGCTCATAACCCTGCAAGGTGCGAATGAAGAATGAAGGCTTAACGTTTGTTTACACTTAATTATAGCAAGGCGGCCACGCCGGGCCGGCAGCCGCTGGGCGCGGGGAAAACCTGGCGGAATTGGATCCCTGAGCACACCCCATCTGGCCAAGCAGGGGAGTACTCTAGTGGTGTCCTCAAAAGGATGTCCCCGATTGCCCTATGAGCTGGAGGAAGGGGCTGATCAGGTCGATTTGATAATGGGAAGAGGGAGCGCCTCAGCATGACAACCAAGACGGTGTTGGTCATTGACGATAGCATCATGATTCGCAAGATGGTGGCCAGCATCTTGGCCGATCAGTTCCAAGTGGTGGAGGCCAAAGACGGGTTGACAGGGCTGGAAGCGGCCAAAAAACATCACCCCGACCTGATCCTGCTGGATTTTGTCATGCCCAAGATGGATGGCTACGACACCTTGCAGGCCATCCGCCGCGAAGACAGTCTGAAAAATACTCCTATCATCATGATGTCGGGGCTGAAGGAACAGGTGACTGCCCGCATTCCTGAGCCCTTTGTCGATTTTGATTTCATCGAGAAACCGTTTGAGGCAGATGCCCTTTTGGCTCTTATCCAAAAGGTCCTCCAGGTTGCCCCTGCCGCTGCACCGGAGCCGGGATCCGAAGCCAACACCCAACTGATTCTGAACCGGCTCACCGCCATCGAGACGCTGCTGATTCAAGGTACGGAAAACCTGATCCAGCGGGAGGTGGTGGCGCGGCTTTCTGGGATCAACCAATGCCTGGCGCGTCAGGAATCCCGCAGCAGCAATCTGGAGGCCCAGATCAGCAAGCTCGCCGGCGAAGTGGAGCGACATGCCCAGAGTTTGGCCTTGATCGTCAAGGAGCTGCGGCACATTCGTAAGTTGTTGGGGGGATCCTGATGTCTGAGAGGGTCTTTGAGCGAGCTTATCGGCACCTGGATGCAGTGACGGCTCTGTTTGTGGCCGTGCTGCTGATCTCCAACGTTGCTTCCAGCAAGATCGTGCTTCTGGGGCCGTTTACCTTTGACGGGGGCACCATTCTCTTCCCCCTCAGCTATATCTTTGGCGACATCCTCACCGAAGTCTATGGCTATGCCCGCTCGCGACGGGTGATCTGGCTGGGATTTCTCTCGGCGGCCCTCATGTCGGTAACGTTCATGATCGTGGGATCCCTGCCGGCCGCCCCCGACTGGCCCTATCAAGAAGCCTACGACCAGATTCTGGGCCTGACGCCCCGCCTTGTGCTGGCCAGCTTAATCGCCTATTGGGGAGGCAGCTTTGCCAACGCCTATGTACTGGCCCGCATGAAGGTGTGGACGCGGGGACGGTGGCTGTGGACACGCACCATCGGCTCTACCCTGGTGGGCCAAGCGGTGGATACTGGACTGTTTGTCACCTTGGCCTTCTGGGGGGTGTTCCCTGGCCTGGGCAGCTTAATACTCTCCAACTATGTGTTCAAGTGTGCCGTTGAGGCGGCGTTCACGCCCCTGACCTATGCCATTACCGGCTGGCTAAAGCAGCAAGAACAAGAAGACTACTTCGATGTGGTAACCGACTTTAACCCCTTCCGCCTCCAGCCTGTATCCAGGTGAGTCCATCAACTGCCCCAACGGATTTGGCTTTGAGAGGGATCCTATTTTGGTATAGTCAGAGCGTCATCCTATTTATCCTGCTGCCGTCCGGTGTTACCGGGAGCTTTTATCCAAGACAAGACTTTTGTGAGGGATCCGCAAGATGATGCTTGTTTTCCAAATTGCTTTGTTGGTGTTGGTGCTTTACAGCTTGCTGTTGGTGGTGGCGGTGCCGGTGCTCTACAGCTCAGCCAGCGACTGGAGCCGGGCCAAGAATGTGATTCTGGTGGGATCCCTGCTCTGGGTGC
>NZ_JANSHQ010000385.1:0-11145 GCF_047461715.1 Synechococcus sp. R8-2
CGCGCCCTACCGCTATGGTCATAGGACGTCTCTCCAGAACAATGACGACGAATAAAGTGCAATACAGCAGCGCCCACAACAGTTCTGAGCAGCACTGTCCTTCCATCTTACGAAAAATCAATAAGTTGCAACATAACCTCAAGATGAGGCGCTGCATCAGCTCATCCGGCGCAGGGATCCCTTGTGTTTTAGGATGGGAAGGGTTTTGGCTGAGGGCAACTGAGCCGGGATCCGTTCACGGCGGCGGAGCGGAGCCCACAACACCAGGGAGGGCAGCGTGGTTCAAGCCAGGATTTTGTTCGCAGCGGCAGAGGCAGCACCTCTGGCCAAGGTGGGGGGCATGGCGGATGTGGTGGGATCCCTGCCTGTCGTTTTGCGCAAGCTGGGTCAGGATGTCCGCATCATCATGCCTCTGTATGGCTTTCTCTGGGACAAGTTCGGCCAGGAACCGGGGCAATACCCCCGCTCGAAAGATCCCATCTGGTCTAAACAGGTCATGGGTCAGGTGGCCGATATTTACGAAAGCGTTTTGCCCGGCACCGATGTGCCCCTCTACTTGGTCAGCCACTACTGCTTTGCTCCCCACCGCATCTACTACGGCGAGGACGAGTTCTGGCGCTTCACCTTTTTTGCCAACGCCGTAGCCGAATTTGCCTGGACTTACTACCCCTGGAAACCCAACATCATCCACTGCCACGATTGGCACACCGGCATGATCCCGGCCTGGATGCACCAAGCTCCCGATATTGGCACGGTGTTCACCATCCACAACCTGGCCTACCAAGGGCCCTGGCGCTGGCAACTGGAGCGCATGACCTGGCTGCCCTGGTATTTTTCTGCCCACAACACCATGGCTGCCGGGATCCTCTACGCCGACCAAGTGAATACCGTCTCGCCCACCTACGCGATGGAGATTCGCACCCCTCTGCATGGGGAAGGACTGCAGGACTTGTTGGCCTGGAAAGGGGAACGGCTGCGCGGAATTTTGAATGGGATCGACATCGATAGGTTTGATCCCCGCACCGACCCAGACCTAGAGGCCAATTTCAGCATCGATGATCTCAGCGGGCGGGCGACCAACAAAGCCACGCTACAGGCCAAGTTGGGCTTGACCGTTAACCCAGATACCTTTCTGATGGGCATGGTGGCCCGTTTGGTGGAGCAAAAAGGGATCGACTTGCTCATCCAAGCCTTGGATCGCTTTTTGGCCTACAGCGACGCGCAATTTGTTTTGCTGGGAGGCAGCGGCGAAGCCTACTACGAAGGGCGGATCCGGGAGATGGCCGAGCGGCACCCGGGCAAAATGGCCTACCAAAAAGGCTACCAACCCAAGCTGGCCCAGTTGATCTACGGGGGGGCAGATGCGTTTTTGATGCCCAGCCGCTTTGAGCCCTGCGGCATCAGCCAGATGATCGCCATGCGCTATGGGTGTGTGCCCATTGTCCGCCGCACGGGGGGGCTGGTGGATACCGTCAGCCACCACATCCCCAGCAAGGGGATCGGCACCGGCTACTGCTTTGACCGCTACGAAGCCCTGGACTTCTACACCTGTCTGGCGCGGGCTTGGGAAGCCTTCCAGCACAAAGAAACTTGGCAAGCGCTGCAGAAGCGGGGCATGGCCAGCGATTTCAGTTGGCACCGCTCGGCGCTGGAATACCTGCGCATGTATGAGCTGATTCTCAACCTACCGCTGCTGCCGGAAAAGCCTCCAGAGCCACCCAACTCGCCCAGCTCCTCTCCGCCCAAGCTCAAGAAGCCCATCTCCTCCCAGCCTCGCTCCAAAGGGATCCCTGAGCTGCAGCAAAGGCACGAGGAGTAGGGTAGAGTGGAACGGGTCAAAAAAGGTTTTGGGGGTTACCCGCACATGATTGGACGACGTCCTACTGTTGCTTCCCAAGGCTGTCGCCAGGACGCCATCGCACAGGGGCTCAGCCTTCTGCGCCGTTCTTGGGCGCGGTTGGTTTTCGGCGTACTGCTCGGCCTTGTCCTGGGCATGGGCTCCACCTTCTGGGCCACTGCTCAGCAGCTCCCCACCGGGCAACAGCTTATTCCCAATCCGCAGCAGTTTCGCGCCCTAGAGCAGCCCAGCAGCGCCCTCAGCGCATTGCGAGCCGAACAACTGGCCGCCGAAGCCAATGCCGCCATCCAAGCGCAAAACTACGACCAGGCTGTCGAGCTGCTGCAGCAGGTGTTCAACGCCTACAACCAGCGCTCCAACTACCACCAAGATCTCTCCCGCGCCTTCGCCGGGATCCAAAACCGCATCTCCGAAGAACAGCGGGAGCTGGCCCGTGTTGCCGCCCAAGCCCGGGATCAAGCCGCCTACGATTTGGCCGTGGTCTATCGCGCCGCCGGGCGACCGGAAGAGGCCGTGGGCTGGCTGATCCAGGTCATCAACAGCCAGAGCCCAACCCGCGAGCTGGGCACCCAAGCCTACCAGCAGCTCTTGGAAATCGGCTTCGTCAGCACTCCCTTCCCCAGCTAGAGCTGCTCTTCCAGATGGCGATAGAAGGCGAGGGCCGTTTGCCCATAGGTTCGTTGGTCAAAGCGCAGCAGGGATCCCACCTGGTCTGGTAGCTTCTGGCCGCTGCGATGCTCGACGATCAAGGTTCCGCCTGGCTTGAGCAAGGGCGGGATCAGGGGCAGGAGCGGGGCGTACAGACCGGCCTCGTAGGGAGGAGCAAAGTACACGTAATCAAATGGCTCCAAGTTCAGGCCGCGGCTGAGCAGCTTGCGGGCATCTCCCTGAATGACCTGGAAAGATTGCCCCGGCTGCGCCACCTTGGCCCAGTTGGCTCGGATGATGCGGCAGGCAGGGGCGGCAATCTCGATCCCGGCCACAAAAGCGGCCCCCTGACACAGAGCTTCTGCTCCCACCGTACCGGCCCCACAGCACAGATCCAGCCAGCGACAGCCTTCCACCTGCCCTTGCAAGATGTTGAACAAGGCCTGCCTCACCCGGCCAGGTGTGGGTCGAGTGCCCAAGCCAGCGGGAGTTTGCAGCGCTCGTTTGCCGCTGATGCGCAGGCTCATGGGATCCCTTCAGGGGCTAGGCGTGGCCGGCAACTGGCCGGTCAACCCACTGCGTTGGGCAGCGCGATCCCGCTCCATCTGGATTTGCTCCACCAAAGGTTGGGGCAGTTGGGCGGAAGCTTGCAGGGCTTGATCGAAAAGGGGGACGGCCTCTCGGTCTTGCCCTTTGGAAACCAGAATTTGCGCCTTGAGGTAATAGAGCTCCGGGTTGTTGCAGGAAGCAGCAATGGCCCGATCCACCGCCTCCAATGCCTCGTCAAAGCGCTGCATATCCCGGTAGGCCAGAGCTTGGCCGCGGTAGGACAGATAGTCAGGCGCTGCCATCCGAAACTGATTTAGAGCCTTCTCCCGGTAGGTCAGCAGCAAATCCATGTAGCCGTTGAGCAGATTCAGCTCCGGATCGCTGCTGTCCACTGCCTGGGCGGCCCGGATGGAGGCAAACAATTGATTGAGGGTGGGCAGAGCCTTGGGCAAACCGATGACCACCCCATCTCGCACCACTATGTTGGCTGCCTCCAGCCCGTAGCCCACACCCTCGTAAAGGTTGCCACGCAGGGGATCCGTCTTTTTCAACTCGGCGGCCACCTGTCGGGTTTGGGTAGCCAACCGGGCAAATGCTTCCAGGTCTCCCTCCTGATAAGCCAGCGCTGCCAACAGGGCATAGACCATCGGCTCTTCGGGAGAGGCTTTCTTGGCCATTTCCAGCTTTTCCCGGCTCTGGCTGTAGCGGCCTGCACAGAAGAACTCTTCAAAAGCTGCCGCCACCTCCGGCCTGATGGGGCGGGCATTGTCCCCGCTGCGGAAGGGATCCTGCGCCCAAACGGGCAGAGCGGATCCCCACACCCAACAAATCACCCCCAGCAGTTTGCCCAGCCTGCTCATTTTGCCGATACTCATCCCCAGTGCCTCAACTCCCACCCCCATCTAACCCTCTCTTCAGCGCAGCAGTTGGGCAATCGAAGCAATAGCGGCATCTTGAACCAACTCATTGGGCTCATAGGCCAGAAGATCGTGCAAGGGACCCAAGGCGCGCGGATCCCCAATTTGGCCGAGGGCACGGGCCGCCGCCTCCCGCACCACCGGCTCATCGTCCGCAAGCTTGGTCAGCAAAGCCGGCACCGCCTCCACCACCCGCATTTGCCCCAACCGGTAAATGGTTTGCAGTTGAGCCTCAAGAGGGGTTGCTGGGAGAGCAGAGCTGTACACAGAAATACCCGCAGAACCGTCGGAGGAGTAGCCGCCATAGGCCATCGAGATGGCCGAGAGAGCCTGCAACGCCTCTAGGGCACGAGATCGCTCTGCCCCGCTCATCTGGGGCAATTGAGCCACCAGATCATCAAAAGCTTGCTGCACAGGATCGACAGCCGCAACCTGTTGGGCAATGCGAGTTAATTGGCGATCCGCCTGCACCTGCTGCCAAGACTGGAACGCTGCCAGACCTGCCACTATCAAAGCCGCATCGGCCAGAATGGCCAGCAGCGCCATTCCTCCCCAAATCTTGCTGCGACGGCTGAGCCTTCGCATTTGCTTATCCACATAGACAAAGGCTTGGTGCTGCCGTTCCCAAAAGTCGGGGGCCACCTGCAGAGTTTGAGCGCTCAGATCGGGAGACAGAAGGTTTTCCTCGCGGGCTACCTCTAGGCTCTGTAGCCTTTGATTCAAGCGAGAAAATTGTTTCGTCCAGAGCCAAGTAAACATCAGGTCACGTCCTCTCTGCAAACCTGCCATCGAGAACCAAGTCTTGCTGACACAACATTGTGCAGGACATTGTGCGGGAACATTATGCGGGCTGTGCTGGCGTTCAGTGTCAGGCAAGGTTGGCCCACTTTCCCCTGGGATCCCAGAGGGGGAGCTTATGCGACAGGATAACAAAAGCGTCAGCTCCCCACCACCGGTCTTTACCCCAGAATCGCAGGATACCTCTCATCATGGAGAGGCCGACGAAGGATACAGAGAGGTTGGCTGCACTTGCGACCGAGAGAACCCGAAGGCCACTGCGTCGAGCTTCTCGACACCCGACTGACCGTTTGAGCCATTCTGCCGCTGCCTGAGGAGATGCCATGACCACTGCCCTCGCCCCCCGTAAAACCCACACTTCAGAGGAATACTTTGCCCTGGAAGCTGAATCAGAGGCCACAGGCGGGATCCGCCGTGAATTTCGCAATGGGGAAATTATTGAGATAACTGGCGGCACACCCATTCATAGCCAACTGATTACCAGTGTCAATGCCCTACTTTGGCTTAAGCTAAGAGGCAAGGGTTTTTCCGTTTTTTCTAGTGATCTCAGACTTTACATACCTGCCTTCGAACAATATGTCTATCCCGATGGTATGGTGATCCAAAACCCAGTTCAGCTTAAAGAAGGGCGCAAGGATACTGTCACTAACCCTATCTTAATTGTGGAAGTGCTCTCGCCTGCCACCGAAAGCTACGATAGAGGAGCGAAGTTTGCTGCCTATCGCTCTCTCCCAACTTTACAGGAGTATCTGCTAATTGACCAAGCTCGAATCAGTGTAGAACACTACCGCCGCCAGGGAAATGTCGAGTGGATCTTCAGGGACTACTATGCCCTGGATGATGTTGTTACGCTGCCATCTGTCAACATCACTTTTTCCCTGGCAGACATTTACGGTGATATTGAATTAGAGCAAGATTCAAATGCAACACGCTCCTGACAAGAACCTACTCCCCCACTTGAAACGTAGATGAGGCAAGTTGGGAATGCCTGAAGTGATTCTGCTAGATATCTACATCCGGCTCTGGCTAGGGTTACACGGCTATGCCATAAAAGACTATTAAAGGATGAGATGGGCGACAATGTTTGCAGAAGTATCTAGGGCGTTTTAACTCATTCAAGGGAGGAAAAACTATGACTGCTACCTATGCTGTGTCTTCTAAGCCAATGACTTTTGCTGAGTTTCTGGAGTGGAAACCTAACAGACGATACGAACTACACAACGGAGTTGCGGTTGAGATGCAACCCACAGGGAAACATGATGAAATCAGTGGTTTTCTTGCCATCGAATTGGCATTAGAAATCCGCAGGTGCAACCTCAACTATTTTCTAGGTCGGGACACCTTGATCAAGGCGCCGGAAGGCGATACTGCCTACGCTCCTGATGGGGTGGTGATTGACCGTACCGCCTTGGCCAGAGAACCCCTGTGGCAGAAATCCTCGACGCTCATCCACGGAACCTCTATTCCTCTTGTCATTGAAATTACCAGCAACAACTGGCGAGATGACTACTGGCATAAGCTGAGTGACTACGAGACGTTAGGTATTGCCGAATACTGGATCGTTGACTACCAAGCGTTGGGGGGTCGTCGGTACATTGGCGAGCCGAAGGTTCCCACAATCTCGGTTTTCCAACTGGTCAATGAGGAATATCAGGCGCAATTATTTCGGGGCAATGACCGGATTCGCTCTAAAGTTTTCCCTGAATTAAACCTCACGGCTGAGCAGATTTTTCGGGCTGGAGCCTAGCATGGTCAAGGCACTTCCGCCCGTATTAACTCGTGGTCAGAGGCAACTTTTTCCAGCCCATTGGCAGAAGCATATCGAATTGGCTGATATATGGCTACCACCCTTCTGAAAGACGTTCCACAATATCCCGACGGGACAACACCTTTTCGCAGGTCTCCCATCTTGGGCCTTTGGGTTCAACTGTGCTTGCGTAGCGCAGCTCAAAAGCGTTGGCCTGTTTCTTGCGCTCTGTAAACTCCTGCAATTTGGCCTCCAGAGTTTCGATATTCTCAATCCACTCATCTTCGATAGTATCGGGCAAAGAACCGAACAAGTCGTAGCGATCTTTCATCCGCTGAGAAAGCACCTCGTATACCTTTTCGTCGTGGGTACCGTGGTACACCAGGTTGAGCATGTCCACACGGTCGCGGGTCTGACCAAAGCGCTTGATCCGCCCGATGCGCTGCTCTAGGCGGGAAGGATTCCAAGGGAGATCAATGTTGATCAGCGTGCCCAAAGTTTGGAGATTCAGACCTTCACAAGCAGCATCGGTGGCCACCACCAGCCGAATGGTACGCTCTCGCACGGCTCTCTTGATATCTTCCCGCTCTGCGCTCCGCCATTCTCCGGCAAAAAACAAACCCGACTTGTGGGCGCCTGCATAGAGAGCCACACTTTCTTGAGGCAGACGTTGGCTCAGGTTGTTGGCCACCCAATGGGCGGTATCAAAATACTGGCTGAAA
The DNA here is from genome assembly GCF_047461715.1 of Synechococcus sp. R8-2. Lineage (NCBI taxonomy): Bacteria > Bacillati > Cyanobacteriota > Cyanophyceae > Synechococcales > Synechococcaceae > Synechococcus > Synechococcus sp. R8-2. The sequence goes on from NZ_JANSHQ010000385.1 coordinate 7,240, forward strand.
ATGATGCATCCCAAGTCCAGCCAGTGTCGTTCCTGTAGGAAATAGAGGACGGCATCGAGTTTGGGATCCGTGCTCTTTTGGCTCAAGACGCTAACAATGCGCTCCAAATGGGCATATTCTGCCTCTAAAATCTCTGGAAGGTTATCTAACAGCCAATCTTCTTCTCCGTCCTCCTCAAAAAAACGCCGCTTTTCCAGTAGTTTCTGAGCCGTAGATAGGCCGCTGGCAATACTGGAGCAGATCCGGCTTTGCATGATGCTTTTCATAAACCCAGCGGATTGGGTACGCTGTCTTAAAGCCCTAGCAAAATCTTGGGCAGCTTCATAGGCCACATCAAATTCGGGAGAAGTGAGCAAACCCAGCCCACAGAACATGGGCAATTTCTCTCCCTCGCTCGGCCAAATATCGACGGCAATCCGCTCAAGCAAGCCCAATTCTTCCAAGGTAGAGCGTTTTCGCAATACGGTATGGCGCAGAATTGGGTTGTGTCGCTGGAAAAAAGTCAGCCCCTGTTGGCGCTCTTCCAGGGCATCTCGCAGTTCTTGGCGGGTGAAGTCCTCCAATTCCGTCAGGGGCTTATCTGTGAAGTGTTGACCTTTGAAGAGCTTCAGATCGCTGCGGATGTGGTCAAACAAGGGATCCTCAACAGATGGCGGCAGAGGATTGCGGAGCAAATTCCAGGCAAAATGCTCGTCGGTCACTGCTTGTTGTCCTGTCAAGATGGGCAGGATCCTTTGCGTCTGCTGCCACAACTGCTGATGCCGTCGTCCCAACACATGCTCGGCACCGCTGTTGAGCACTCCCAGCAGATCCCACAGCTCCTCAACATGGGTTTGGATGGGGGTGGCTGTGCCCAAAAGGACGTGCTTGGACTGGGTGGCCGCCTTGCCCATAAAGTCCAAGAGATTGTTGGGTTTGGGATCCCTTACCGTGACACCACGGGTACAGCGGGCGCGGTGGGCCTCATCCAGGACAATCGTGCCAAAGCGTCGTTCCAAAAGGCATTGGGCTTCGGGGGCATTGTGAAAGATGAGACCCGTAGAAACAATACCAATTTGATAGGGGCAACGGCCAATACCTTCAGCACCCTTGGTTTTGATGATGTGCCCATTGGCATCTTGCCATACCTTGCGGTTGGAGAGCCACACAGCAGAGGGAATGCCCAGTTTATCTTTGAGTTCCACTTGCCACTGCTGGCAGAGGGTAGCCGGACAAAGAATTAAGGCTGGCCCATCTTCCAAAAGGCACGCCACCATCGCCGCAACCGCCAAAGACAAGGTTTTACCCAGCCCCACTTCATCTGCCAGAATGAGTCGCACTGCACCATACAGCTCTCGGTGTTCCAGGAACATTTCCACAAACGACTGCTGCCATGGTTTGAGAACCTCACCCCGGCGATAGAGAGGGGCTTCCACCAATGCGGCTCCAGGAACATCGACAGGTTGCAAGTCTTGAAGAAATACCTCTACCTTGCGAGATAATCGCCCCACCTCTTCCACAATCGCTTCTGGCAGAGGAACACTCCGTTCCCACAGGTACTGAAACTCCGCTTCGACCCAAGCAACCCCTTCTGGCGACTGGTCTTCCCAGACAATTTCGTAATGCTCTTGCCATCCCTGCCGCGTTTCGTTGAGGCTGCCGATAAAAGCAGATTTGGTGCCATCTCTTGCCTCAATAACACCTGCTTTGCCGTGGAGAAAGGGGGCATCTGCGGCTGACACCACTCGCACTTCCACTTTGCCGCTTTTGAGGATTTCGTAAAGTTGACGGTAGCGGGGGCGCTGTAATAGGCTGGTGATCAATTCTCCTTTCTCTTCGTTCCATTTTTCTTTGAGCGCCATTTCTCTGGCCTGGCGGGAAGCTTTGCCGATGGCAATATCCCAGGGATCCAAGTCGCTGTTACAGACGATCTGCACCTGCTCGATGTGTGTAATCTCTTCAGTCACCAATTCAAAAATAGAAGAGCGAAAGTACCCAGCAATGCGCTTGTAGGTGCGTGCCTTTGCCAGGCGATCTTTGAGAAAGACATGGCTGAGCCGCTGCTGGCGGGAACTGAAACGGCGTAGGAAAGAAGTGCTGGACATGGCGGGCTGGGGTAAAATTGTAACAATACTCTAGCCTTAAAATGAGCAGCCGAAGGCGCAAGCAGCGTCTTTGCAGAATAAGCTGATCAGCGCAAGGTAGCCATGTCAACCGTACAAGAGTCTGCAGGCTTTCAGGGCAGAGAGAAGCGCAGCATAGGAATATCCGAAGCACAAGCGCGGCTTATTCAAGAGAAAATTCAATCCGTCTTTGGCTCGGATCTGTGGGCTATTGTTGTCTATGGATCCCGCGCCAATAATTCATGGGTTCACGGCTCTGACCTCGATTTATTAGTAATTGCAGAGAATATACCCGATTGCAGAAGCAGAGATGACTTACTGCTTCCTACCTGCAGGGATCTAGAAAAACTTCTTGGCTTGGAGATAAACTTTATCTTGCTAAAGCCCACAGAGCTATGCAGGCCAGCCAGCTTGACTTATGAAGTGGCTACCAACCACCACATCATCTATGAAAAGCAGAACTGCATCACGCAGATCAGGGATATAGTCAATCAACTCATCTGTGACAGTTTAATTACGTATAAAGTATGCCGGGGGATCCCCTATTGGGTGAATAACGATGAGAAAGAAATTAGCAAGAGACTACTATCAAAGGGCTAATTATCGCATCCAAGCGTTGTCATTCTTCTATGAGGTTGGCGATTACGCTGATGTAGTTCGGATGTGCCAAGAAATCATTGAGTTATTCATCAAAGCTTGCCTAATCATTAAGGGAATAAACTACGGCAAAACCCATGACCCTGGTGGCCAAGTAGCAGAAAATAGAGAACGGTTCCCAGAGCTTTCTGACGAGGAAATAGCCTTGCTGGAAAACATATCATTTGAGATGCGCAAAGATAGGGAGTTGGCTTTTTATGGAGCTGTAGATATTGTCCCCTTGGAATACTACAAACAAAAAAATGCGGACAAGGCTATAGCTTATGTTAACCAAATAAAGTCGATTGTTGAGAAATACTTTAACTCAGATGCTGAGCTTGAAGGAAGCCCTGACAATACAACTTGTGAGTGAGTTAATCCTATAACTTCTTCTTCAACCCAAGCGTTCATTTCTGATAAGGGCGAGCAAGATCCCGGCGGCTGAGGACTCTTCTGGATAGCGGTGTTCTCGCTTGCGGGCAATGTATTGACAAAAAGCCACCAAATCATCCCGGCGCGTGTGGTAGCTGGGCACCAAAGACCGCAGGTGTTCCATCACCTCATCGCTATCCGCCTCTTTCTGCAGTTCGTAGAGAGCAAACAAAACGGCTCGCAGTGCTGAGCGGCCAAATTCGCCCTCAAAGCTGCTCTTCTTGAAGTCTAGAGCATTTTTGAGTCGGGCATTGTTGGGCTGCTGAGAGGCCATCAATTCGCCATAGTCGCCAACTCGAAATGCCTTGGCAAAGTTCTGGTAGTTGTCCAGCTTCTTCAGCCCTACCGCTTCCAGTTCCATCATTTTCAGATAAAAGCGCTCTGCACCACAGCACCCCTCCCACACCCCCTGCGCGATGCCTTCAGGTACAAGATGCTCATTGGCAACCTGCACGGCATAATCAATAATTTCCCGAACGATATCTCTTTCGCCTTTGGGTCGGGGGCGCAGGGCTGCTGCCACCATATCCTGTCCATCAATGCGCCGGTAGCCCGTCAATACCCGCAACGCTGCCGCATAACCTGCCATTTGCAAATCGGCATCTTCAAACAGGTTTTCGGTGCGCCCCTTGCCTTGGGTGCTTTGATTTAGCCCCACCATAGTTTCAATTTGACGGGCGACTTCTTGCCGCACCTCTTCCACCAGCTCATCCCGATAGGCAGAAGTATCTTGCAA
>NZ_JANSHQ010000386.1:0-2551 GCF_047461715.1 Synechococcus sp. R8-2
CTCCGTCCCGCTGTCGCGACCGGACTCGGCCAGAACCGCTATCAGCCCTAAGATCAAGTTTGAAGATCAAGTTTGGCCAGATGCCCGGCCAGCTCTGCTGGGCTGTGGACCAGGGGAGTGGTGATCTGTCCAGCCTGTTGGAGAACAAGCATGAGTCAGTATCTGCCGGAACCTGCTGCTGTGGAGGAGGATCCCAGCTTGTTGGTAGAGCGGCTGCGCCGCAAAGAGGGCCGGTGGCTGGATTGGGCCAAGGCCTGTCAAGCTTTGCAACGACAGAAAATGACTCCCCAGGCCATCTTCGAGGCAACCGGGTTTGAGCCCATTCACCAAAACCAGATCCTTGTTGCGGCCCAGGTTTACGAAGGGATGGCCAAAGCAGGAGCCAGCCCAGAAGTTCTGGGGCATTTTGCCCACAAAGGTAGCGATATCCTCTACGAGTTGCGCATTCTCTCTCCACAGGATCGGGTTCGGGTGGCGGAATTCATCTTCAGTCGCCATTTGCATGCCGATGATGCTCACGAGATCGCCCGCGCGGTGAAAAATTATGCCCAGCTCCAGCAGCTCCCGGAAGGGTTTACGGATCACCCCGGCGATGCGGTGGCCTATCAAGCCTGGCGGACGGCCCAGCAAACCCGCGATCTGCAGGAGCGAACTCGGGCTATCGGTCGAGCGTTTCAGTATGTCCACAGTGATACAGCCCGCCGACAGGTGGAGCAGCTTTTGTCTGCAGTTACTGCTGGCTCCCGATCCCAACGTAGCGTTTTGCCCAAGCTGTCGGTGTTTCGCCTGGAAGAAGATCTGCCGCGCCTGCTGCCGGTGGCCGGATCCCTGCCTCTTGCAACTGCCGCCTGGGAAGGGATCCCCTCCAGCCAGCCCCAAGGGCCCTTTGGCTGGGTCAACAGCCCGGCGGAGCAAACTTGGATGGCCTTGCCCGCTTGGCCGGTGATTCAAAAGGCCGGGGATCCGGTGATCCTCCAGGTGGAAAACCGGCTTTTGGGATCCCTGTTGGGTTTGCCGGTGCCTGCCGGTGAAGAACAGGATCCGGTTTTGCTGGTGGTCGATCGCGCCGCTCGGGTTTGGGAGGGAGCTCAGATGGCGGGATTTTTCCTGGTGGATCGGGCCGGATCCCTGGCGGTGGAGTGGATAGAAGACTCGCCCTCCTCTCCCCTGTTGGGCCAGGTGCTGATGGCCGTGCGCCCCCCGCGGGTTTTCGATGAGGTGCTGGCTCAGGATCCCTGGCAGTTGGAAGAATAGGCGTTGGGATCCCGCCGTTGTAGCCATTCGTGCTAGTGGTGCAGAGCACCGCGCCTGGACTCGCCCCCATGGCCTCACCCATGGCCTCAATTGAGCAAGGCCAAGTTATCCCGGTGGACGGCAGTATCAACCCCTTCGTAGCCCAGGATGCGGGGAATCTCGGCGGTTTTTTTGCCCTTAATCTGCCGCAGCTCCTCGGCGCTGTAGTTCACCAGGCCCCGCGCCACCTCCTGGCCGCTGGGATCGCACAGGCGCACGGCAGCCCCCGCCTCAAACTCCCCAGAAATGGCTGTGATCCCTGCCGGCAACAGCGAGCGCCCTTGCTCGCACACCGCTCGTACCGCCCCCTCATCCAAAGTCAAAGATCCCTCGGGGATGAGGCCGTAGGCAATCCATCGCTTGCGGGCGCTGGCGGGCTGAGGAGCCGGATCAAAGCGGGTGCCGATGGCCTCGCCGGCCAGAATTGCCGGGATCTGCTCAGGCCGTTTGCCATTGGTGATCACCACCGTTACCCCTGCAGCTGTAGCAATTTGAGCAGCGGTCAGTTTGGTGGCCATGCCGCCGGTGCCCCAGCCGCTTTTCCCCTGGGCTTCGGCCTTCACCTGTAGCGGGATCCCGGGCAACACCCGCTCAATGGGCTGGGCAGAGGGATCTCGGTTGGGGTCAGCCGAATAGAGCTTGTCCACATCGGTGAGCAGGATAAGCCACTTGGCCTGCACCATGCTGGCCACTAACGCCGAAAGCGAGTCGTTATCGCCGAATTTCAGCTCCTCCACTGCCACCGTGTCGTTTTCATTGACGATGGGAATAACCCCCATCTGCAGCAGTTGGGCAAAAGTGCGATTGGCGTTCACGTAGCGGCTGCGCTCCACCAGATCGCCGCGGGTGAGCAGCACTTGGGCAATTGGCTGGTTCAGAGCCGAGAAGAGGTCATCGTAAAGGCGGATCAACCGCCCCTGTCCCACCGCAGCCACCGCCTGCTTCTCGGCAATAGCCGTCGGTCGTTGCCGCCAGCCAAGGCGAGCACAGCCCACCCCCACCGCCCCAGAGGAGACCAAGATCACCGCATACCCCTGCCTGCGCAGGTGGGTCAGCACCTCCACCAGCGGCCCCAACACCGAAAGACGCAACAAGCCGGTCTGAGTATCTGTCAGGCTGGAGGTGCCGATCTTCACCACCACCGTCACGTCTGTTGTTGCCATCGCCGCTCTCAACCCATCCTCCCACCCCTCTATTCACCATAGCGCCACCATAGCGGAGTCAAGACGCAGCTGTATTGACCAAAAGGCGCGGCAAG
>NZ_JANSHQ010000387.1:0-2671 GCF_047461715.1 Synechococcus sp. R8-2
CAATGGCTGCATCTTGAGCAATCGCTTCGGCAGAATAGTGGCGCGGGTCTTTCTCAGTGTGGATCAAATCAGTGGATCAAATCAGAAGACATCTGCACCGGGTAAAGTCGCCCATTGGCAATCAAAGCTGTGCCGAAGAACCTGGCCCCTCCCTGAGTCGGTCGCAAGCTGCCTCGCACCTCGCTGCCTGCTGGAATCGCCAATTGGCCGCTGCCGTTGTAGATGTCCTGGGCTACCCGCAGGGTAAGTGGGTGGGTGCTGTTGGGACTGAAGTACTGGGGCTCTTCTCCCTTGAAGCTCTGGACGGGAATGATGGTGCCCGGCTGCAGTTGGCGCACTCCCAAATCAAACAAGTGCTGGGCAGAAGCAGATGGCATTGTCAACAGACCCATGCTGGGGATGGCTAAGCCAATCATCGCTGCCGAAAGAACACGAATGCTCATAAAAATTCTCCTTCTCCAGTAAATGTTCAATCAAGATTGCAACGAAAACGCAAACTCTTGCGAGCAGTTTAAAGATCAAGCCCGACGAACAAAGCTAATTAACGCCAACAAAACCAAAGCCCCAACGGTAGCCATCAACAAACTTCCCAAAAGACCTGTGGCCGACAGGCCAAGCAAATCGAAGAGGAACCCGCCAAAAAATGCCCCGCAAACACCAACGATTATGTTGCCTATCAATCCAAATCCGTAACCGCGTCGAATATTCCCTGCCAGCCAACCCGCCAGGGCTCCGATCAAGAGAAACCAAAGGATACTGTCCATAGAACCTACTTCTCCATAGTATGCTGTTTCTACAGCATACCTATTGTTGTGAGAAAATAAATTCCCTGAGAACCAACCTTCTGTACACTTGGCACACTTGACGCCCACTTGACAAATTGGTAGCCTCTGCCGAGAACAGATCGTTATTTGTCTTTTAATATACAGACTCTGTAGATTTAATAGACTGACTCTATAGAAAAGAAGATGGGAATTTCATGAATGCTAGAAAGGGATCCCCTGCTTGCTGCAGCTTCACAATACCTAAACCTCAAACAAAAAAAGACTGGCAGTGTGAGGTCTACCAGTCTGAGTCAGTTCCCTGTGAGTGAGCTGATGCCGTCGTTGCCAACGTCTTCAACCCAATCCCCAGTTTGTGTTGCTTTTTGCCATTTCGAAGTGATTTAGATCACTTGAAGCTTGAGGAGCCCGCAGCTTTGGCAAGCACTCCTGTCCTGATTTCTTCTACAGGGATCCCCCATCCCCACCCCTATGAACCCTGAGGCGACAAAGAGAGCATCTCAAAACCAATCAAAACAAAGGCAACTGCTCCTCTTCCACTGGGGCAAGGCTTGAAGCTCCCGGCTCCTCCCAGTTGGGGGCCCAGTCTTGTAAAGGATCCACATATTCCTCCAACAACTGACGGGCGGCGGCCAGCAAATCGTTGTGCAAGGGGGCCAGATCGCTGCGGTCGGCCAGATACTGCTCCAGAGCCGTCAGGGGCTCAAGTCGGCTGGGATCCCATCCCGGCAGACGGATGCGGCTGGGGCTGACCACTTCTGGGGCGATGGTGTAGCTAAAAGCAGGGGCAAGAGCGTTGTGCAGAGCCCGCTCATCAATGCACTCTAGCTGGTCGGGCCGTATGCGGTAGATCAACCGCAGGATGGAGCCGGCCACGGGGGCCTTGGCGATGGCGGCCAGCAGCTTGGACTGCGCCTGCTGGGGTGGATCTGCGCTCAGATCCAGGCGAATGGTGTGAAAGGTACGGGTTGGCAGGGGCAAAAATTCATAGCTGGCCCCCGTAGGGGTGACTTCCACCAGCACACAGCCTTTTTCCTCTTTTTCTTCGCCAAAATCCACCCGCTCAATGCTGCCGGGATAGAGCATCAAGGGATCCCGACACAGCACCTGGTGACGGTGGACATGCCCCAAGGCAACATATTGATAGGCAGGCCGAGCCAGCAGCGAAAGGGGCACCGTAAATCCTCTGCCCACCGAAAGATGGCGTTCTGCTCCGTAGCGGGCTGTCTCCACCATGACGTGAGCCAACAAAATCGCCGGGATCCCTGGCTGCAGGGTGCGGATCTCCCCTTCTAGGGCTAGGCGGAGGCGCTGCAGGAGCTGATGCGCGAGGATTTCCCCTTCAAGCGCCAAGCTTTCCTGTTGGGCGAGTAGAGCAGAGCGACTCAGCCAAGGTAAAGTGGTCACCTGCACCGGGCCACCGCGAGTTTCGATCCGATGAGTTTCCAGTCTGTCCCCCACAATAAAGCCTGAGACCCCCAAAGCGCGGTAGATAGCCAGGCTGTTGCCTCCCTGTCCCTGCCCGTACTGATCGTGGTTGCCCACCAACAGGACGGTTGGGATCCCTGCATCGGCCAGGCGGCGAAACTGTTGGGCAAAAAGCTCTTGATGGAGAGGGGGGGGTGTCGCATCGGGGAAAGCATCGCCCCCAAACAACACCAGATCCACCGCTTGGTTGAGAGCATGGTCAATGCACAAGCGCAAAGAAGCTACAAAATCTTCCAAACGGGTATTCAGGCCGGTAGCTGGGTTAATGTGGCCGTAGGCAAGACCACTGCCCAGATGAATGTCGGAAAGATGTAGCAACCTTACCATCTTGGGCGCTCTTGGAGACTTTGCAGCTCTCCCATCTGTTGGGATAAACCTTGCCGTTCGCGTTAGCGGGACGG
>NZ_JANSHQ010000388.1:0-4473 GCF_047461715.1 Synechococcus sp. R8-2
ATCTAGTTTGAAATGACTATAGTTCCCCTCTCCCTTGGTGGAAGAGGGGCTGGGGGCGAGGGGGGATCCCTTGGGCTGAGAAGCGCCAAGGGTGGAAGTCCGTCAGGCAGTGTAGTAGGCAGTGCCTTTATTGACGAAGTCCAGTGTGTAGGCAGCCCGGTAGTTGATGGTTGGCTCAAATACGCCGGCCACCGTCATGCTGTCGAAGAAGTCTTGCCAGCGTTTGTCGGTCATGGCGCCAATGCCTTTTTCCAACGCATCGCCGGACAAGATGATGCCGTACTCCTGCAATTTCTCGAAGCTGTAGGCCAACTGGGCATCGGTCATCTCCGGGTTGTCCTGCTTGATCAAGCGATAGGCCGGACGGGGATCCTCCAAGAAGCTGTACCAGCCTTTGATAGAGGCATCCACGAATCGCTCCACCAAGTCGGGCTTGGTTTCCACCAGTTGGCGACGGGTTTCGATGGTGGTGGCGTAGGGTTTGTAGCCCAAATCCGCCAGGAGGAAGACCACCGGCTCAAATCCCCCTTCCCGTTGGATGGCAAAAGGCTCGGATGTCAGATAGCCTTGCTGAGCTGAGCTGGGATCCGCCAAAAAGGGGCCGGGGTTGAAGTTGTAGGGACGAACCTGATCGTCGGTGAAGCCAAAGCGGGCCTTTAGGTAGGGCCAGTAGGTGGCAAGCCCCCCTTTCGAGACGAAAATGGGCCGGCCCTTGAGCTCTTCAAAGCGCTGGGTGCCGGGGTGGGTCATGATGATCTGCGGGTCTTTCTGGAAAATGGCTGCCACACACACCAAAGGGATCCCTTCTCGCACGGCATTGATCACCCCTGTGCTTCCTCCCATGGCAAATTCGGCAGCTCCACCGGCCAAAACTTGGGTGATGTTGATGCCGGGGCCACCCATCTTGATGGTTACATCCAGGCCATGCTCGCGGTAGATGCCGGTCGCCACCGCCTGATAGAAGCCGCCGTGTTCCGCCTGAGCATACCAGTTGGTAGCGTAGGAAACGCGATCCAGGCCGGATCCCTGAGCCACGATCAGGGTGGGAGAGGGTTTGCGCTGAGCTTGGGCGCCCCCTGCCGCCAGCAGACCGCCCCCAAGGGCTGCGGCCCCCACTTTGAGAAGCTGACGGCGGCTCAGAGCCTTGGTGTTCGAGTCAGAGGGTTGAGACGAAGCCATAATCCATTCTCCCTAAGCTAATCCTTGCAAGGTGTGAGGGGGCCAAAGATGCAGGTACAGCCTATTGAGGGGCTACGGATACGGTTGTAAACCTACTTGTTCTAAACCTCATCGGAGTCAAGCCTCAGAAACACGATGTTTTGTATCCCTTAAGTTTTGTATCCCTTAATTTGTGAACAGGCTGTAACTTGCGACACCCCATTAAGCCAGAAACCCTTGGGCAGAGCGGTATCTCCGGCTACCGGCACTTGCAGACGAGAGCCGTTGGCGTTCGGTTCCATCGGCGGGAGGCCAAGCTGCCCTGGGGCCAGCACCTCAGTTCGCAAATGGCAAGAGGAACAAAACCCGAAACCAGCCTTGCCCCGATCTATCCCAAACCTGTAGCCACCGAACATGACCGGCGCTCGAAGCAACCTGCAGATCTCATTCTGCCGCAATCTTGCTGGGTCAAAGAGCCCCACCCCTTGAGCATTTGCCGGAGCTGTTGGCAATTTATCCCCGGTCGGGATGGAGTTGCGGCCAATTGGAGAGCTTGCTTTCTAGAGCTTGCTTTCTGCTAAGGCAACCCGCTATGCTACCGCCCAGATTGAGGCATTCTCCCGTGGCAAGTCAGCAGCTTCGTGTCTATGTCCCCCCTCACCCGCTCATTAAGCACTGGCTAACCGTGGCTCGGGATGCGGAGACGCCCATGCCCCTGTTTCGCACGGCCATGTCGGAGCTGGGCCGCTGGCTAACCTATGAGGCGATGCGGGAGTGGATCCCCACCCAAACCGTTCAGGTGCAAACCCCTTTGGAACCCGTTGCCGCAGAGGTCATCGCGCCGGATACCCTGCTGGGCATTGTGCCTGTATTGCGGGCTGGCTTGGCGATGCTGGAAGGCTGTCAGGCCCTTTTGCCCCAGGCGCGGATCTTTCACATTGGCATGGTGCGGGATGAGGAAACGCTGCAGGCCAGTTGCTACCTCAATCGCCTTCCAGAGCGGATCCCTGAACAGATGCGCATTCTCATTCCCGAGCCGATGTTGGCCACCGGGGGCACGCTGCTCTGGGTTTTGGATGAGCTAAAAAAACGGGGGGCGGATCCCAGCTTGGTTAGAATTGTCAGCGCATTGGCAGCGCCCCCAGGGTTACAGCGGTTGGGATCCCACTACCCGATGGTGCAAATCTTCTGCGCCATGATTGACGAGCGGCTGAACGATCGAGGGTTCATTTTGCCCGGGCTGGGGGATGCAGGGGATCGTGCCTTTGGCACAGAGAACTAGCCACTGACCCACTCAATCTGTCTGTCTTCTCTGCTGCTGGTTTTTGAGCCAAGATCTTCGGCGACACACGCATTCTGTAGTGCTCAATCGAGCTTTTACCACTTCTGGCGCACGGATTGCCCATTCACCCAGATGCTTTGAGGGAGAGCATTTGAGGCTAATCCCCCTCAGGTTGGTCAAGCTATTGGATCATAGGTACTGTAGGACGCTTCAGCCGGTCGTGCTGCTTGAAATTTTGACGGGGCCAGCGCCTTTCCCTTTCCTGCACCTATGCGACTTGTCCTTACCAGTTTAGATGGCAGCTTGCTGGATCTAGAGTTCAACAGCTATGGTGCTGCCCGACAAGCCTTGGCTGCCCTAGAGCGCCGCTCCATTCCCTTGGTGCTCTACAGCCTGCGCACCCGCGCTCAACTGGAACATGTGCGGCGGCAGTTGCGCCTGGAGCATCCGTTCATCTGTGAGGATGGCTCTGCCGTTTACGTTCCCGAGCATTACTTCCCGGCGGGCATCCTAGACGAGCAGTGGCAACACCGACCGCCCTACTACGTGTATGCTTTGGGTCTGCCCTATTCTCGCCTGCGCAGCATCCTGCAACAGGTGCGTCAAGAGTCCCACTTGGATTTGATCGGGTTTGGGGATTGGACTGCCTCTGAGCTGGCCGCTGCCACTGGGATCCCTTTGGAAGAGGCAGAGCGGGCGCAGCAGCGAGAGTACAGTGAGATTTTCAGCTATTCCGGGGATCCCGAAACCCTACGGGAAGCTTTTGCCCAGCAAGAAGCCAACCTCACCCAACATCTGCTGCGGGTGCGTCAGCTCCACTTCTCCAGCCTGCCGCAATGGTATCTGACCGGATGGATGCAGCCAACGATGGCCGCAGAACCCAATTGGTTACCGGGGGAACAGGCGGTGCGGCGGCTGCTGGATTGCTATCAACGGCATTTGGGCCCTATCAAGGCTTTGGGCATTGGTTGTTCCCCGCCCGATGTGGCCTTTTTGCGGTGGACGGAGCAAAAAGTGGTGCTTCCCAGCCCAATTGCGGATAGCCTCTGGAGTGAGGCCCTGCCCCAATGGCAATTGGCTCAGCTCCCCGGCCCAGAGGGGTGGAATGAAGTGGTGTTGATGTGGTTGGAGGAAACAGATCATGGTGATGAATAGGCAGCAGATTGGTCGTCAGGCTGTACCCTTAGGCCTGAAAACGGTGGGGTGCCTGCTGAGCTTGGCGGTGGCCATGCCTGCCCACGCGCAACCGCCCATGACCCTACTGACAGGGGAGCCGACGGTCGCCCAACTGAAGGAAGACGGAGCTCGCTATCTGCAGATGGGCTTCCATACCTTGGCCATCAACGCCTACCGGAGCGCAATTGAACTGGAAGAAAAAACCTTGGTGCTGCCCAGCGAACGGGATCCCGATGTGCCTTTTAACCTCGGCTTGATCTACGCCCGTCAGGGCAAGCTGGCGGAGGCCCGCGCTGCCTTTCAGCGCTCGGTAGAGGTGGATCCCAGTGGCTTTAAGGCTCGCTATCAACTGGCCTTGGTGGATCTCAAGCTGGGGAACCTGGTCGCTGCCAAAGAGCAGCTCACCCTCTTGGCCCATGCCGCCAGCAACCATCCCGAAACCCACAGCCATATTCAAGCTCTGCTGGCCACTCTGGAGTCTGTTCCCTTGCCCGGCCAACAAGGGGAGAACCCGGCTCGCCCTCCAGCCGTTGAGTCAGAAGCCGCCAAGCTTTTGCTCGAACCTCAGAAAACAGAAACAGCCGCCCTGCCAACTGCGACTGAAAAGAAAGGGCCAGAGGAAGAGAAACCCCTCTCGCTTCTGCAGCGGCTCCGCCAACAGGAGCGGGACTAGTTCTCTCTCGGCCCAGACTGACAACCCATGAAGGCATGTAGCTGGATGCCAGGGATCCCGTCACCGGGCCTTGGGCTAGGCTCGCCCCTTTTGGGGATCCGACTGAGAATCCTCGGGCTGGGGCCCTTTGGTGGTGAACACCGTGGTGAACATCATCAGCATGCCTGATACATTTACGCTGAAC
>NZ_JANSHQ010000389.1:0-1681 GCF_047461715.1 Synechococcus sp. R8-2
GTATCCACAAGGGTTGCGGCCTGTGCTGCCAGACTAACCACCATGATTGACAACAATCCTCGTCCACATCCAGAATAGATATTCGCAGCGATTGGGGCTGTAGTTCAATTGGTTAGAGCACCGCCCTGTCACGGCGGAAGTTGCGGGTTCGAGCCCCGTCAGCCCCGTACTCCTAGAACACTCTAGCTTAGTCGCTCCCCTGCAGCCTCATATCTCCAGACTGATCTGATTTCTGGTGGAGACTGCTGCACAATGCGGCCGGCTCAGGGTTCAAGTTTCGGCGGTGGGGTATGGAAAGCCCGCCCTAAAATGGGGCTTAGTCCAGGGGAAAAACCATGCAGTATCGCAGATTTGGGCGTACCGAGCTGTCTATGCCCGTGCTGAGCTGTGGTGGCATGCGCTATCAACACAGTTGGCAAGATACTCCTTGGTCAGGGATCCCAGCGGCAAGCCAGCAGAACCTGGAGGCGACGATTCGCCGGGCCTTGGAGGTGGGCATCAACCACATCGAAACTGCCCGCGGCTATGGCACTTCTGAAATGCAGTTGGGCCGCATTTTGCCGCTCTTTCCCCGGCAAGATCTGATTGTGCAGACGAAAATTGGCCCCAGCGCCGACCCGCAGCAGTTCCTGGCCAAGTTCGAGCAATCGATGAGCTACTTGAACCTCGATTATGTGGATCTGCTGGCCATCCACGGGTTGAATACCTGGGAAGACTTGGAGCACAGCCTGCGTCCAGGGGGGTGTCTGGAGGTGTGTCAGCGCCTGGTACGGCAGGGGCGGGTGCGTTTTGTCGGCTTCTCCACCCATGGGCCGACGGAGTTGATCGTGGAAGCCATACGGTCAGGGGGCTTCGATTACGTCAACCTGCACTGGTATTTTGTCAACCAGACCAACTGGCCTGCCATTGAGGCCGCCGCTCAGCAGGATATGGGGGTATTCATCATCAGTCCCTCGGATAAGGGGGGCAAGCTTTACGATCCGCCCGCCAAGCTGGTGCAGTTGTGCCAACCCCTCAGCCCGATGGTCTTCAACGACCTGTTCTGTCTGTCCCATCCCCAGGTTCACACCCTCAGCATTGGGGCGGCCCGACCCAGCGATTTTGATGAGCACCTGCAGGCGGTGGAGTTATTGGATCGGGCTGATGAGCTGTTGCCGCCGATCCTGGCCCGCCTAGAGCAAGCTTTGATCGAGAAGGTGGGAGAGCACTACGCCAAAACTTGGCACCAGGGCCTGCCTCGCTACGACCAAACCCCCGGACAGGTGAATATCCCGTTTATTCTGCTGCTGCGCAATTTGGTCTTGGCCTATGACTTGGTGGACTATGCCAAGAGCCGTTACAACCTGTTGGGCAATGCCGGCAGTTGGCTCCCCGGCCAGCGGGCAGACAAAGTGGATGCCGAAGCCCTGCGACCTTATCTTATCCACAGCCCCCACCGCGACCGGATCCCGGCTTTGTTGCAAGAAGCCCATCGCCTGCTCTCTGGAGCTGAGGTGAAGCGCCTATCTCAGAGCTAGCTTGCTCAGGGATCCCCCCGTTTGACGGTCGAGATCCGGTGGAGAAGATGATATGGCAAGGTTTACTCTTTAACCGCAGGAAAAAAAGAGTTGTCAGCTCCCGCCAGCGGCTCCTTATCTCATTTGGGTAGCTCGTGTTAGAGTGTAAACTACCCGACCCTGAC
>NZ_JANSHQ010000390.1:0-5812 GCF_047461715.1 Synechococcus sp. R8-2
CAAAGGTGTACTCGTTGGGCCCCACACGGACGTTGGGATCCACCAAGTTGGCGGTAGGGCCAGGGCTGCCGGCCCGGCTGAGAGCTACCATGTACCAGTAGTTGGGGCTGATGGGCAAGCCCAGGGTCATGCGTACTTCCAGCACTGGCCGCGCCCAAGCGGCAACAGCCGTGAGAGCCGTTATGGCCATGGCTCCCAAGCAACTCCACAGCCAGCGCTGAGGAGGAAAATTAAGCTGCGGCGGGCAAGAGCAAGTGATGGCTGGGGTTCTCATTCAAGCCTCTTCAACTCTCCGGCAGGTGGCGGCAGCCCGAACTCCTTTCCTGCTCACTCCGGAACAGTCTAGCCAGGAATGGCGTGCCCTCAACAGGGGATCCCAAGGGTCGGCGGCGGAGCGCCAGCAAAAGTTTTCGTTAAGCAGTGATGATTCGGTGTGGAGGATGGCTATGCGCATTGCTCAGATTGCCCCTTTGCATGAGAGTGTGCCCCCCAAGCTCTACGGCGGCACCGAGCGAGTTGTGTCTTGGCTCACCGAAGAGCTGGTGCGGCGGGGGCATGAGGTGACGTTGTTTGCCAGCGGCGACTCCCAAACCCAGGCTCGCCTCATCCCCTTTCGGGAGCGGGCTTTGCGTTTGGATCCCACGGCCATCGACACAGTGGCTCCTCATGTTTTGATGGTCGAGAAAGCCTTTCAGATGGCCGACGAGTTTGACATCATCCACGGCCACATCGACTACTATCCCTATGCCCTGGCCCGTCGCCACCCCCAGGTTTCTTTTCTGGCCACCCTGCATGGGCGGCTGGATATTCCGGAGCTGCAGCCCCTCTACACCGAGTTTCAGGATATTCCGGTGGTCTCCATCTCCAACGCCCAGCGGCTGCCGCTGCCCCAGGCCCGCTGGGTGGGGACGGTCTACCACGGCTTGCCCCTGGATCTCCACCGTTTCTATCCAGAAAAGGGGGACTACCTGGCCTTTTTGGGCCGGGTCTCCCCGGAAAAAGGGCTGGACACGGCTATTGAAATTGCGGCGCGGGCAGGGATGCCGCTGAAGGCTGCTATCAAGATCGATGCGGTGGATCGCCAGTACTACGAGTTAGAAATTAAGCCTTTGGCCAGTCGCCACCCCAATGTGGAGATCATAGGGGAAATCACCGACCAAGAGAAAAGCGAGTTTTTGGGCAAGGCCTATGCGGTGCTGTTTCCCATCCGCTGGCCGGAGCCCTTTGGGCTGGTGATGATTGAAGCGATGGCCTGTGGCACGCCGGTAATTGCCACCCGTTTTGGCTCAGTACCCGAGGTAATGGCCGACAGGCGCTCCGGCTTTATTGTCGACTCGGTGGAGGAAGCAGTGGAGGCTGTGGAGAAGGTGGGATCCCTGAGCCGAGCCGGGGTGCGGCAGGTGTTTGAGGAGCGGTTCAGCGTGGAAAGAATGGTGTCGGACTACGAGGCTCTCTACCGCCAGCTGGTGAACGAGCGGCAGGAGATGTCGCGAAGAAGGCAGCTTAATAAGGCTTAGATGGGCCAAGTAGCAGCTAGGGCTGCTGGGCTGCATCGGGGGGCCCCTGCTTCTTCGCCTTCTTTGAGTGGACCGATAGCAGTAAGCTGTTCGCGTAGGAGACCGGCTGGATAGGGATCGAGAAGACCGAGATGGCAGAAGACATCATCCAAATTCAAGATCAGTACTACATCCGGGCCAGCGCCTCTTGGGTGGAGGCACGCTCTCATGTTCTCAAGCATGACAACTGCTTTGCCATCTTTGACCGGCGAGGGAACATGCGCCCCCTCGGCATCCGGGATCATGGCCTCTTCCGGGACGACACCCGCTTTTTGTCCCGCTGGGTGTTGGACTTGCAGGGAAAGCAGTTCCTGCTGCTCAGCTCAGAGGTGCGGGAAGACAAAGATATTTTGGCGGTGGATCTGACCAACCCGGAGTTCACCACCTCAGAGGGGCAGTTTATCGGTCAAGATACTCTGCATGTTTTACGGACTACTTTTTTGTGGAACAACGTTGCCTACGAGCGCATTCGCATTCACAACTACGGCTCGGCCTCGTTTCGCGTGCCGATTACCCTGCGCTTTGAGGCGGACTTTGCCGATATTTTTGAGATCCGGGGCATCCGACGGGCCCAGCGGGGTCAAGTGCTGCCGGCCCAGGTGAACCCTGAGGGAGTGGTTCTCCGCTACCGCGGCTTGGATGGAGTGGAGCGGCAAACCCAGTTGCAATTTTTGCCGGCGCCGGAGCTAGTGTCGGAGAAGCTGGCGCAGTGGTGGGTGCCTTTGGCCCCGCAGGAGGAACGGGATTTGGAGCTGAGGGTGATCTGCAGCTACGGCGGGGAGGAGATTGCCCCTTTGACCTACCAGGAGGCTCTGCAGGCGGAGCGGGAGCAAAGGGCTTCCTTGCGGGCGCAAGCCCACCGGATCGACACCGGCAATGCTCAGTTTAACGATTGGCTCAACGCCTCACGGGATGATCTGCTGATGATGCTCACCCGCACTCCCTACGGGCTTTATCCCTATGCGGGGGTGCCTTGGTTTACCGCGGTCTTCGGGCGCGACGCCCTGATCACCGCCCTGGCCACTCTCTGGTGGTTTCCAGACTTGGCGCGGGGGGTGCTGCTGTATCTGGCGGCCCACCAGGCCCAGGAGGTGGATCCCAGCCGCGATGCCGAGCCTGGCAAGATCCTGCATGAGCAGCGCTCCAGCGAGATGGCCAAGACGCGCGAGATCCCCTTTGGCAATTATTTCGGCAGCATTGACTCCACCCCTTTGTTTGTGGTGCTAGCAGGGCGCTACGTGCGCCGCAGCGGCGATCTAGAGCTGTTGCGGCAGCTCTGGCCAAACATCGAAGCAGCCCTGCACTGGATGGACACTTACGGGGATGCGGACGGGGACGGCTTTTTGGAGTATGCCGGCAAGGCGCGGCGGGGCCTGCGCAACCAGGGCTGGAAAGATTCTGAAGATGCCATCTTCTACCCGGACGGATCCCTGGCAGAACCCCCCTTGGCCCTGTGCGAGGTGCAGGGCTATGCCTACGAAGCTAAGCAGTTGGCAGCAGAGATGGCCGAGCTGCTGGGGCGGCAAGAGCAAGCAGCCCAGTTGCGACAACAAGCGGAAAAGCTGCAGCAGCAGTTTTGGGATCACTTCTGGTGCGAAGAGTTGGGGGGCTATGCCCTGGCTTTGGATGGCCAGAAGCAACCCTGCCGGGTGCGCAGCTCCAACATGGGCCACTGTCTGTTTTCGGGGATTGCCCATCCCGAGCATGCTGCCTGCATTGCCCGGCAACTGCTGGAGCCAGCTTTCTTCAGCGGCTGGGGGATCCGCACGGTGCCGGAGGGAGAGGGGCGCTACAACCCCATGTCCTACCACAATGGCTCCATCTGGCCCCACGACAATGCCTTGATTGCCGCAGGCTTATCTCGCTATGGCTTCAAGGGCGAAGCGGTGCGGGTCTTGACAGCGCTGTTCGATGCCAGCCAGTTTCTGGAGCTGAAGCGGCTGCCTGAGCTGTTTTGTGGCTTTCGGCGGCGACAGCGGGAGGGCCCCACCCTTTATCCGGTGGCCTGTCTGCCCCAGTCTTGGGCGGCGGCCAGTGTGTTTTTGCTGCTGCAGGCTTGTCTGGGGCTGGAGATCGACGGGCTGGCCCAACGGGTGCATTTGACCAAGCCCACTCTGCCCCTGTGGCTGCCCCATGTCATTCTTGAGAATGTGCAGGTGGGCCAGGGATCCCTGGACATCGGTCTCTATCTGCAGTCAGGAGGGGTGGGGATCACCGTCCTCAGGAGTGCGGGGGACGTGGAATTGACGGTGAAATAGTTGCAAAATTCAAGACATCCGCAACACAACCTACAACTAAGTTTCACCTGCCAAATGTGGCGATAGGGACACAACTCAACAGTTCAGACAGCCTCTCCCTATCCCACATCATCAGATGCATCATCACCCACATCATCAGAAGTTCTACTCTTGAATGTAGAGCTGATCCAAATTCCACAATGGCCCCAGAATGGGTCGGGGATCCACCCCTTGAATGCGGTTGCGCAGGGCTGAGAGAACCAGGGGGTTGAAAGTGCCAATTTGGGGCAGCTGTTCCTGGATGATGATTTGAAACCGGTCGTAGAGGGCCTTGCGCTTTTCAAAGTCTAGCTCCCGCACCCCTTCGATAAAGATGCGGTCGATCTCCCGTTCCCAATCGCTGACCTCAACCCCTTCTGCCGGGTTGCCGGGCAAATCTCCCAGATTAAAGAGGTGCAAACGGCCGTCGCTGCGCCAGATGTTGGAGCCGTTGTTGGGCTCGGTGCCGCCGCCACCAAAGCCCAGCAGCAGGGTTTCCCAGTCGCGGCTATCGGTGCGCTGCACCAGGGTGTTGAAGGCGATGGGGGTAAAATCAACGGTGATGCCGATCCGCTCCAGATCAGCTTTGATCAACGCGCCGGTGGCCTCCCGCTGATTGTTGCCGGCGTTGGTGAGCAAGGTGAAACGGACACGGTTGCCCTCGGAATCCCGCAGGTGGCCCTCAGCATCATAGGTGTATCCGGCATCGAGGAGCAGTTGCCGCGCTTTTTCAGGGTTGTAGTCGTAGGTGGGCAAGCCCTCTTCAGGGCTGAGGTAGAAGGGGCTGGCGGGGGAGAAGACCGAGTGCTGGATCTGGCCCAACCCTTGCAGGACGCTATCGACGTAAAACTGCCGGTTCATGGCGTGGGCCACCGCCCGGCGGAAGTTCAAATCGTTAAACCAGCGGCTTTTGACGGGATCCACAAAAGGCCGCCCGGTCTGGGGGTTACGGGCGCGGCTGAGGTTGAAGGCAAAGAAACTGTTGTTCAATGTCTGGCCGAGATTGTAGATGGTGAACTGATCCCGTTCTTCTTCCCGCTTCAAGAGCTGAAAATCTCTCCCCCGCACCGAAAACACGTCGGTCTCGCCGGAGCGAAACTGCAGCAGCGCGGTGTCCTCTGAGTCCACAATGCGCAGGATCACCCGTTCAATGCGCGGGATCCCTTCCCCTTTCCAGTAATAGGGGTTGGGCCGGTACACCAGCCGCTGGCCGGGGGTGTATTCCTGCATGACATAGGGGCCAGCCCCCACCAATTGCTGCACCGGCGTGTCGATACCCCAGGTTTGCAAGAAAAGGGGGTTGCCCCGGCTGTCCAACTGCTCGACAGTGGGCTCGAGGATGTGCTTGGGCAAAATAGGGGATCCGGCCTGCAGCAGAAAGGGAGCGAAGGGCTCCGGCAAAACGAACTCAATCCGCCGCTCGTCCAGCGCCCGCACCTGAGGCAATGCTCCGGCTTCTCCAATTCGCTTCACATCCCGCGCAGAAGTCGGGATCCGCTCGTTGAAGATGATGCGGTTAAAGGTAAAGTCCACATCTGCTGCTGTCAGGGGCTCTCCATCCGACCAGCGCAGCCCCTCCCGCAAGGTAAAGACATACCGCAAGCCGTCCTCAGACACTTCCCAGCCTTCCGCCAGCTCCGGTTTGGGCAAGAGGGTATCCTCATCCAAGGTGACCAAGCCCGCCTCTAGGTAGGCGATAGCGTCGCGGCTAGAGCTTTCGGCGGCCAGATAGGTGTTGAAGGTTTTGGGATCCGAAGTCACCGTGGCAACCAGATGGGGGGGGCGGGTGGGCGTGGCACAAGCGCTGAGCCAGAGCAGAAGGATCCCTAGTAGAGAGACAAAAAGGTTCCTCCTGAGTCGGTTTGCCGAGGTGTTGTTTTGGGCCGCCATTTCTTTTGCCAAGTCGTCGTTCAAGCCAGTTTGAGACAGCTCGCCCGCATCCCGCGCCCTGTGGCCCAAGCGCTCCGCGCTGCTGAGGCC
>NZ_JANSHQ010000391.1:0-4831 GCF_047461715.1 Synechococcus sp. R8-2
AGGCGTCTCACCCTAAACTGAACAGCACTCTAAACTGAACGACTGTAGTGGCTGATGGACGGCCTGTTGCTGCTCAAAGGGGCTTCGCTCCCCTAGCGCGAGATCAGCTCCGCTTGCAACCGCTCCCGGGCCACCTGCAAAGCCTCTGCCAATTTCTCCGGCTGTTTGCCCCCAGCTTGGGCCAAGTTGGGCCGTCCGCCACCACCGCCCCCAGTCAGTTTGGCAATCTCGCCGATGAAGGATCCCGCCTTCAGGCCAAGTTGCTGCACCGCAGGGCTAAAGGCAGCCACCAGGCTGACCTTGCCGGCTTCCGGCACCGATCCCAGCACCACTGCCCCTTCCCCCAGCTTGTGGAGCAGATGCTCGGCAGCGGTTTTGAGGGCCTCAGGGGTGGTGGATCCCAGCTCGGCCACCAGCACCTTGAGATCTCCGACGGCAACCGCTTGGGCCAGCAAACGTTCGGCCTGCACCAAGGCCAACTGGCTGCGCACCTCCTCCAGCTCCTTCTGAGCAGCTTTCAGCTCCGCCTGTAGGGCAGCAACCCGCTCCGGCAGTTCCTGGGGCTTGGCTTTGAATTGGGCGCTCAGCTCCCGCACCACCCTGTCCCGTTCGTTCAGGTATTCCAGCACAGCCGGCCCGGCCACGGCCTCGATGCGACGGATCCCGGCAGCCACTCCCGTCTCGGCGATGATCTTGAACAGGCCAATCTCAGCGGTGTTGTTGACGTGGGTGCCGCCACACAGCTCCATCGACACCCCCGGAAAGTCGATTACCCGCACCTCGGCGCCGTATTTTTCCCCGAACATGGCCACGGCACCTCTGGCTTTGGCTTCGGCCAGGGGCATGATCGCCACTTGAGCAGCATGGGCCTCGGCAATCCAGGTGTTCACCAAGTTCTCGATCTGTTCCAGCTCCTCAGGGGTGACTGGCCGGGATAGGGTGAAATCAAAGCGCAGCCGGTCAAAGGCCACCAGGGATCCCGCCTGACCAATCGAGGGATCGACAATTCTTTTCAGGGCTGCCTGCAGCAGGTGGGTGGCGGTGTGGTGGGCTTGGGCGCGCCGCCGACAGGCCAGGTCGATTTGGGCTTGGACGGGATCCCCCACCCGCAGGATCCCGCGTTCCACACGGCCAAAGTGAACGAACAGATCCCCTTGCTTTTGCACATCTTCAATCCGCACCAGCAGGCCGTCCCCAGAAAGGTAGCCCCGGTCGCCAATTTGCCCGCCGGACTCGGCGTAGAAGGGCGTGCGATCCAAAACGACCTGCACTGCCTGCCCTGCCTCCACTTGGGGCACCGATTTTCCCCCGACCAGCAGGGCCTCGACCACGCCGCGGGCGGAAGATTGGCTGTACCCCAAAAACTCCGTTTGGCTGAGGAAATCCGCCAACTCGTCCAGGGATCCCTGGGCTGTGAGGTCGATGGTTTGGTGGGCGGCGCGGGCCCGCTGCCGCTGTTTCTCCATCTCTTGCTCAAAGCCCTCCAGATCCACGCTGAAGCCGTGTTCCTGGGCAATTTCTTGGGTTAGCTCCAGCGGAAAACCGTAGGTATCGAAGAGCTTGAAGGCGTCGGCGCCGGAGATCTGCTTTGGCGAGCTGCTGTCACGGCGGGAAGATTCGACGGCAGTAAACAAATCCAGCAGTAGCCGTTCCCCCCGCTCCAGGGTTTTGAGAAATTGCTCTTCCTCCCGTTGCAGCTCGGTCTTGATCAGGGTTTCTCGCTCCCGCACCTGAGGATAGGCAGCCTCGGCCAACTGAATCGCGGTCTCGATCACCGGGATGGTGAAAGGCTCGCCGATCCCCAGCAACCGACCGTGGCGCACCATCCGCCGGATCAGCCGCCGCAGCACATAGCCCCGATCCACATTGGAAGGGAGCACCCCATCGGCAATCAAGTGCATCACTGCCCGCGCGTGATCCCCGATCACCTTCAGAGAGATCTGCTGCTCCGGGTTGGCCTTGGAGTAGTTCAGCCCGGCGATCCCAGCCGCCGTTTGAATGATGGGAAAGATCAAGTCCGTCTCGTAGTTGTTGGGCACCCCCTGCAACACTTGGGCCAACCGCTCCAACCCCAGGCCGGTGTCGATGTTTTGCTTGGCCAGCGGCATCAGGTGACCTTCGCTATCCCGGTTCAGCTCCATGAACACCAGGTTGTAGATCTCCAGAAAGCGGGAGTCATCCTCCAAATTGATCCGCTCATCCCCCAGCTCTGGCTTGAAGTCGTAGTAGATCTCAGAACAAGGGCCACAGGGGCCAGTGGGGCCGGCAGCCCAGAAATTATCCGCCTCTCCCATGCGCTGGATGCGGTGGGCCGGGATCCCTATCTCATCTCGCCAGAGGGCAAAAGCCTCCTCATCTTCGCGAAAGACGCTCACCACCAGCCGTTCCGGGGGCAGGCCGAACACCTCCGTCAACAGCTCCCAGGCCCAGGCGATGGCCTCCTTTTTGAAGTAGTCGCCAAAGCTGAAGTTGCCCAGCATCTCGAAGAAGGTGTGGTGGCGCGCCGTTCGGCCCACATTCTCGATGTCGTTGGTGCGCACACATTTCTGGGCCGTTGTAACCCGTGGGTACTCCGGATCCCGTTGCCCCAGGAAAATGGGCTTAAAGGGCAACATGCCGGCAATGGTCAGCAGCACCGTCGGATCTTCTGGCACCAAGGAGGCGCTGGGCAACACCTGGTGGCCCCGCTGGGCGTAGAAGTCCAGAAAAGTTTGCCGAATGGCGGCACCGGAAAGCGCTGGAAACATGACAGGCGAAGATGGCTGTATTCATCAATTCTAAGTTTTCCCTCTGCAGGGCAGTCCAGCCCTTGTTGTTCTCCTCTGTTCCACCAAACCCCATCCGCCGAAAACCTAAGCGATTTGTCCGATGAACCTCAGGGCGGGCAGACGCTAAGATCAGCCTATCTGAGGCAGTTGTGCAAGATTTGTTTCTTCTTGGTCTAACCTGTATGTATCTCTCACAACTTGCCTGCCGACTTCTTGGCTCCGTCTCGGTTGTCCGGATCGCCAGCCGGTAACCCCAAACTGGTATGCCCACTTGCTACTGCCTTAACCCTGCCTGTTTGCACCCGGAAAACCCGGCGGATGCCTCTACCTGTGCCTCTTGTGGCCATCCCCTCCTGCTGCGCAATCGCTACCGGGCCTTCAAGCGCATCGGCCAGGGGGGATTTGGCTCTACCTTTTTGGCGCGGGATGAGGACATGCCCTCCAAACCTTGGCGGGTGATCAAGCAGTTGCGCCCGGTCGAGGGATCCCCGCAACTGGCCAAGCTGGCGGAGGAGCTCTTCAATCGCGAGGCCCAAGTGTTGGAGCGCCTGGGGGAACATTCGCAGATCCCCAAGCTCTACGCCCACTTCCAGGAAGGCGGCAAGTTCTACCTGGTGCAGGAATTTATCCAGGGCATCACCCTCTCCCAAGAAATGCGTCGCAATGGGCCCTTCTCCGAAAAACAAACCCGGCAGGTGATGCAGGAGGTGCTGCTGATCCTCAGCTATGTCCACAGCCACAACACGGTTCACCGAGACATTAAACCTGCCAACCTCATTCGTCGCAAAGAAGATGGTCGATTGGTGCTGATCGACTTTGGGGCCGTAAAGGAACTGGGGCCAGCCCAGGAGCAGGCGGCAGAAGTGACAGCAATCCGCTCCCTTGGCTTTTCTCCCCCGGAGCAAGTAGCCGGCCAGGCGGTCGGTCCCTCTAGCGATCTCTATGCTTTGGCGGCTACCTGCATCAACTTGATGACGTTGGAATCTCCGGCCAAGTTTTATAACCATGAAACGGGACAGTGGGATTGGTCGGATTGCCTGCAGCTCAGCCCGGAATTCGACGCCATTCTGCACCGCATGTTGCAGCCGGCCATCAATCAGCGCTTTGCCACCGCCACCGAGGTCTTGCGGGCGTTGCAAGGGATCCCGGTGGAAGAGGCAGGCGGCCCGATCTCTCAGCCGATTGTGTTGCCCAGCTCTCCCCTGTCTGCCAATCCCAGCACATCGGTGATCTCCGGCTACTGGGCCAAGCGCCGCTCAGGCGGTTTCTCGCCCACACCCCTACCTCAGTTCACTGCAGGGGGAATGACAGCCAGCAGCCCGCTATCCATCCCCTCTGAGTGGGGGAGCACCACCGGTTTTACCCAACTGGGCCGAGCCAGCAGCATCACAGGCAGCGGACGGATCAAGCCGGCTACCCCACCGCGGATCCCTTCCATGGCGGGGGCCGATCTACGGGGCAAGTCCTTTGCCAACCAAAACCTAGCCGGCTATGATTTGCGCCAGGCCGATCTGCGGGGGGCCGATTTCTCAGGGGCCAACTTGCAGGGGGCGGATCTGCGCGGGATCCTCTTCAACACCCCTCAACCCCATTGGCTACGGGTTTTGAGCCAACTGTCTGGATCGGCCAAAACATTGGGAGGGATCCTGACAGGCTTGGGGGGGCTGCTGGGCTCAGGAATCCTGGCCTTTTTGCTTGTCCGCCTGACCACGGGCAATTTGGTTTATGCGTTAGGAGCGGCTGGGATCGCCTTGGTGGTGGCCAGCTCGGTGATCTGGTCGATGGGCGGTGGGGTTCGTTTGGCTCGATACCCAGAAGAAAAGAGCAAGCGCTTTACCAACTTTTGCAAAGCGGATCTACGGGGGGCGCGGATGGACGAGAAGCTACGGAAGTTTGCCCGCCGACAGGGGGCCATCTTGAGTTGACGCAGGGCGGATTGCGGATCTGGCGGATCTGGAATTTTGCGTTGCGATCTTTAAACTTTATAGATCTTTAATAGTTTTATAGTTGTTTCAGGTTAGGATGAGACGTCTGGGCTACTGCTCGCGCCAGCGGGACGGAGT